>JAHWHF010000015.1 GCA_019323415.1 Candidatus Woesearchaeota archaeon
AATGCCCTGACTTTTCCCATAGTGCTTTGTTGAGTATGATTGGTGTTTTGTTAAGCTCATAGCCTAATGCCCTTATCTCTTCTGTCATGTAATTGACAAGTGTTGTAAAAATAAGGTTGCCCTTGTCATGGAAAAAAGGCATTCCTGGTGCTTCATCATGTATAGAGAACAGCTCCATCTCTTTTCCAATTTTCCTGTGGTCTCTTTTCTTTGCCTCTTCAAGAAGATTAAGATAAGCCTCAAGCTCCTGCTTTGAAGGAAACACTATGCCGTATACTCTTGTAAGCTGCTGGTTTTTTGCATCCCCTTTCCAGTATGCTCCTGCAAGCTTTGTTAATTTGAATGCGCCAATCTTTCCAGTATTCAAAATATGCGGGCCCCTGCAAAGGTCAACAAAATTCTCTGTCCTGTAAACAGATATTGTGCCTTCTTCAAGCTCGTTAATCAGCTCAAGCTTGAAAGGCTCGTCTTTGAAAAGCTTTAATGCTGTTTGTTTTGAAATATCCTCTCTTACAAACTCATGCTTTTCCTTTACTATCTTTTTCATCTCCTGCTCAATCTTTGGAAGGTCATCCTCTTTCAGGTCAACCTGCATATCATAATAGAATCCGTCTTCAACAGCAGGGCCTATGCCGAACTTTGCTTTTGGAAACAATCTTTTGACAGCTGCTGCAAGAACATGCGCTGTGCTGTGCCTAAGAACTTCCTTGCCCTCTTCATCTTTCCATGTCAAGACAACAAGCTTTCCGTCTTTTTCAATTTTCTTTGACAAGTCAACAAGCTCGTCATTGAATTTTGCAGCAATTGCTGCCCTTGCAAGGCCTTCGCCTATAGAATTCCTGATAACATCTAGGACAGTTGCGCCTTTTTCAACCTCTTTCATGCTTCCGTCTGGAAACTCTATTTTCATTATCTGCAAAAACTGGGTTTTTGTATTTAAATGTTACTAACAAAACATTTATAACTACGCAGAATAACCGTCTTCATATGGAATATGGGGAGTTGATGGGTTTTCTTGAAAAAGAGAATCTTCTTGATTTGGTGAAAGAGAATTCATTCTATTTTCAGAGCATCTTCAAGAACTGCCTCAGGGCAAAAAAGGAAAAGGTCATCATCATATCTGATTTGGGCAAAAGCAATGCAAGAGCGTCTGTCATAATGGGTGCATGCTATTATTTTGCTGCGATGAGACTTAACCTTAATGCAGACCTTCTTATCCAGGGCATAAAGACAAAATCAGAACAGGCGGATGCAAAAATAATTCAGGCATTGTCTGCTCTAGAAAAGCCCTCAATAATCTGCCTTGCAACATCAGGATTTCTCGGCTCAATAAAAAAGCTTACAAAAACATTCAGGGGGTTCTGCAAGGACAGCAAGCACAGGTTTGTATCAACATCAGGCCTGCTCGAGCTTCCGACTTCAAAATTTCCCATGCTCATGAAAAGCATTGATGTTGATTACAAGGCAATGATCAAAAAAGGCAGCAAGATAAAAAAGCAGCTCGACAGGGCAAAGACAATAAGGATACAGACACTGAAAGGCACAAATTTTGTTGCGAACATAAAAGGTGCAAAGGCTGTTGTCAACACAGGCGATTTCAGGAAGCCAGGTGCAGGAGGCAATATCCCGTGCGGCGAAGTTTATATCCCTCCTATTGAAGGCGAATCGCACGGCAGGGTTGTAATTGATGCTTCTATAAGGCACAAGGCAGGAACAACACTTCTCAAGTCGCCTGTCACTCTCACAATAAGGGACGGCGTTGTCACAAAAATAGAAGGAAGCCAGGCAAAAAAACTGGTAGAGACAGTTGCCAATGCAGAGAAAAAGTCAAAATACCCAAAGAATGTAAGAAAGCTTGCAGAGATTGGGATAGGCATAAACCCGAATGCAGAAATAATAGGCCCAAACCTTGTGAATGAAAAGATGCTCGGCACAGCGCATGTTGCGCTTGGCTCAAACGCATGGTTCGGGGGCACAATATATTCTATTGTCCATTTAGACCAAGTTTTCAAGAAACCTAAGATAATTATAGACAACAAGCTTCTTGTTATCTAATCATCATTCTCTTCTTCAGGAAGCATCCAGGAAGGCAAAGAAACAGACGGCCTAACTCTTTTGTTTATTCTACCAAATGATGTATTGGTCTTGTCCATTGCACACCTCTTTTTTCCCTGTGGTAACACAGATTAGTAACTTTATAGTTACGAGGCTTTATAAGAATTTCTGTTCTATAGAATGCAGAAAAAATACATGAATAAAAGAGAATAAAAATAAAAAGAAATTACTCTAGCGGCTTTTCAAGGACTTCGTCCACTTCTTCAGCCTCTTCTGTTGAGAAGCCTTGGCCTTCCTTCAAAAAGTCCCTTATCAGGTCAGGTGCGCTCTGGATAGGATATTCGTTAATCTGTGTTGCAATGTCTCTTGCGCAGAATTCCTTTCCCTCAAATTTTATGTTTAAGTCTCCTAATGCCTCTTCAAGCTGTTCATACTTGTTTATAGGATACTTAAGACCTTTTACAGCAGCCCACAATTCATCTAATGACATTTATATCACCTCACCGGCTGAAAACAAGAATTGATATTTAAAGGTTTATGTTAAGCTTTATTTCAAAAGCAGGCTCAAGAAGCTGTTTTATGCTCTCAATTTCATTGCCAATATCAATTGACTCAAGCCTGTGCTGCTGCTCATTGATCATCCTCTGCTTCCTGTCAATTGTTGACTGTATTGCCTGCATTTTCTCTTTAGCCTCTTCAATCTGCGCTGCAACACTTATTGAGTCAATCTTTTCCTGTACTTTGAGAAGGTCAGACTCTGTGTTCCTGTAGCTTTCAATTGTCTTTGTGAACTTTTCCTTGTTAAAAAGCTCAATCCTCTGCGCAATCTTTGCCTGCGAGCTCTCGTCAAAGTTAAGCTTGTCAAGCCTCTGCTTCATATTGTCAAGTATGTCAATTATCTTCAGCTCATTATCTTTGAGCAGCGTCCTTAAAGGCGCGCTTGAATAGTTCTCAATAAGGTTTTCATGCGAAAGCGCAATCCGTGCATATTTCCTGAGCGGCTTTTTCAAAGGCGAGAAAAGGTCATTGAACCCAAAATCGGTGTTCTTCAGCCTTGCCTCAAGTATAGACTTTTCATCATTAAGCTTTTTAAGGATGTCAAAGTCAGGGCTTGTCCTTTTCTCATCAATAAAATGGTTGAGCTCGTCTATCTCTGAAATAAGGTTCTTTATCTCGCTGTCAAGCTGCTGTATGCTTTGCCTGAGCTCTTTCTTCATGCTTGAGCGCTCATTAACCTGCTTAATCTTATCGCCAATCTCCCTTAGCAGGAGTATCCTCTTGTTTGTGTAAATGTCATTTACAAGCCTTGCAATATCATCAAGCTTCTTTATCTCAGCTGCAATATGCTTTGCCTCGTTTGCAAAAAATTCCTGCAGAATTGCATAGCTTCTTGCGCTGCTCTGTGTGAAATTATTAAGCGCCGTCTGCATCTGCTCAAAATAGTATTCAGAAAGCCCGGGCAGGTTGTTAATCAGTATGCTAACCTGCTTGATGTAGTTCTCCCTGTTGCCTGACATGAACTGCTTCATCTTCGGCTGTATGTTCGGGTTTATCAGCTCTGCCTTTTCAAGCTTTTCAAGGGCTTTTCTTATGTCCTTTATTATGTGGTCTGCCTCTGCATGCGCTTTTTTTGCCTCTTTCTCCATATGCTGGAACTCAGGCCTGGATTTTTTTTCAAACCACTCTGAAAGCTCAGAAAACTTTACAGACTCTTCTTTGATTTCCTTTGAGAATATCTTATTGAACCATCCCATTGCAAAAATGAAAAATGCAAGTATATTTAAAATTTGGGTTTATTTTGAAGGTGTTACTATCGAGAAGTGAAACATTTATATATTAGCTACGCCCTACAATGCATAT
>JAHWHF010000016.1 GCA_019323415.1 Candidatus Woesearchaeota archaeon
GAAAGGAAGGGCAATCAAGTTTAATGAAAAGGACATAAGGGATGTTGGAAGGGCAAGCAGGGGCGTCAGGGGCATAAAGCTCAGGGCAGATGATGAAGTTGTCAACATGGTTGTTGCAGACGGAAGGGATATACTTACTGTCACAAAAAACGGATATGGAAAAAGGACAGTTGCAACAGACTACGGCCTTATCAAGAGAGGAGGCAAAGGCGTTATCAACATCAAGATTACTGAAAAGAACGGCAATGTTGTTGCTGTGCGTTCTGTTATCGAGGAAAACGATGTCATGCTGATAAGCAAGTCAGGAATTGTCATTAGGACAAGCGTCAAGGACATTTCAAGGATTGGCAGGAACACGCAGGGCGTAAGGCTGATGAGGCTGAACCAGGGTGATGAAGTTGTTGGATGCGCAAGAGTTGTAAAAGAGGAAAAGGATGATGTCCAGGAAATAATAAATGAAGAGAAAGACATGGACATTGAGATAGAGGAAGTTGCGCATGACGAGATTAAGATGACGCTTCCTGAGCAAAAGCCTGAGCCAGAGCTGAAGAAAACAAAAGTAATCAAAGTTGAAAAGAAAATAGAGTCAGAAGGAAACAAGCCGCACAGCCATGAGCATGAGCTTGGAGACAAGCACGAACACGCACATGGCCACGACCACCCGCACACGCATGATCACGAGCATAATCACAACCACAATCATGAAGAAAAGCATGAGCATAAAGAATTGCCTAAAGCAAAAGAAGCGGCAAAACCTGTGGTAAAAGAACAAAAGCCTGAGCCAAAAAAAGAGGAAAAGCAGGAAAAAAACAGCGAAGAGCTGAGCAAAGTTCAGGAAGTTATGAAAAAATTGAAGATATTCTCAGGCGGCACTGAAAAAAAAGTAGAGCCAAAGCCAGAAGGCAAGGATGTTCCTTCAATAAATGACCTTGCAAAGAAAAAGAAAGGCATATGGTTCAAAAGATGATAAAGGTTATTAACTAATTCTTATTTCAGCAGCACATGAAAGGAATATGCATAGGCTACAAGGGCACTGAAAATATAATGCAGCTTGAGCTGAATGAGATTATTGGAAAGCAGTCACTTATAGAGGATTCTGTGTGCATATTTGAAACTGATAATGAAAAGGATTTTGCAAAGCTTTGCTATATTGGCCAGAGCTTCTGCCATGTTCTCCAGCTTATAGAAAGTTTTGAACTAAATTCTCTTGATGATGTCAATGCCAATGCAGATTACAGCTTTCTTAAAGGAAAAAAAATAAAGGTCAGCTGCGAAAGGACAGGCGAGCATGACTTCAAAAGTGTTGATGCTTCTGAAAAGCTGGCAGACTCTATTTTTGAAAAAGTGAAATGCTCTGCAGACTTCAGGGGCCCTGACATAATTATCATGCTCTACATATACAAGAATAAGGCATATGTCGGCATTGACTATGCGGGCTTTGACCTCAGCAAAAGGGACTACAAAGTGTTCCTGTCATCTGAATCATTAAAAGGGCCTATTGCATATTTCATGATAAGGTATTCAGGCTATGTGCCTGGCAATGTGATGCTTGACCCATTCTGCGGCTCAGGAACAATACCTATTGAAGCTGCTATCTTTGCTTCAGGATTTCCTTTGAACAAGTTCAGGAAAGACAAGTTCATTTTCATAAAAATGGCTGTTATGAGTGAAAAAGAGCTTGAGGAGCTTGATGAAAAGAAAAAATCCATTGGCAATATACATGGCGCTGACAGGGAGTTCAGGCATGTTGAAAAATCAAAGAAAAATGCAAAGATTGCAGGCATTAACAAAGAGATTGAGTTCACAAGAAACAATATTGAGCAGATAGACATAAAGTTCAAGGATGATGAGCTTGACTTTGTGATTACAAACCCGCCTGAAAAAAGCAAAAGGGTTGACGAGCGCAAGATTGCAAAGCTATACAGCATATTTTTTGAGAACATAAGGTACATAATTAAGAAGAACGGCATTGTGTGCTGTGTGAGCAATGAGCTTCTCGAAAAGGCAGCTATTGAGCACAAGTTTGAAAAGGTAAAGGAGGCTGTTATTGAAAAAAACAGCCATGAGACGTGCA
>JAHWHF010000017.1 GCA_019323415.1 Candidatus Woesearchaeota archaeon
CAAGCTTGTTGTCCTGCACAGTTTTTGGAAGCTGTACCTCGCTTGGGCCCATAACAGACTCAACTATCTGCTTTACAAGCACCTCTGAATCCCCGTGGAATACAGATGCCTTGATTACTGCATTGAAAGAAACTCCTTCTGCAACAGCGCTTCCTGTAAGCTTTGGCGTTTCTGTTATCTTGAAAAGCATGACCTTTGACTCGCCCATCAGAAGCTCTGACTGCGTGCTTGAGCCTGCAACTGTTATATCTTCAGGGACCTGAAGAGATACATCAACAAGCCATGTGTCTTCTGTTGAAAGTATGAATGGGCAGTACTGCACATTATCCTGCCAGTTCAAATATACCGGCTGTACAATCTCAAGCTCAGAGCCTGAAAGCTTTGTCTTTTTGCCGGGCATTTTCACAGTGCCTGCCTGGCCGTTGTCTTCATATGAAAATTCAATAAGCACAAGCTCTGCATTATTTACATAAACTGTAAGTGAGTCATCATAAACATCAATAACCTGGTTGTCAACAACGTTGCTCAGGTAAACGCCGTCAACATATGCAACAGCCATATACTCGCCTGTTGTAAGCATTATGCTGCATGAGCCTGTGTCGCCTGTTATGCATGATGTAAGCGCAGGGCAGTTATTGTAAACATCAATAGGGTTCTTGCCGTATGCGCAGCTTCCTATTGAAGAGTCATAGAAATTTACAACAACATTCTGAAGAGCTCCTGTTGCAAAGCTTCCGCTTTCAGATACTGAAAAGCTTTCAACACTCAGCTCAACCTCATTGCAGCCAAACTCTCCTGCAATGCACTCTTCTGGCTCAAAATAATCTGCGCATGGCAGGCCTTCGCCGTTGTTAAGGTAATCTGCAATATTTTTTACGCGCTCAAGCTCTTCTTTTGTTGAGCTCGTGTCAAGTATAACTGCCTCAATCTCGTCAATAACATCTCTCACATTGTCATTGTCTGTAAACCTCAATGCAACCTCTCTTTCAGGGCAAAGCTTTACAGAAACAACATTCAGCCATAATGCAAGAAGGTGCTTTTTTGCTTTCAGGAGCATGTCTTTGCTGTTCTCAGGAACGCTTAGGTAAAAGCATGCCTCTTCAATTGTAAGTCCTGAGAATACATCTGAATAAGTGTTAATTGCAGCAAGATAGCCCTCAATATTCTCTATATCAATAATCATATTAGGGTTTTGCTCGCTTGCTGTCTGGTCGCATATGACCTGCTTCCAGTACCCTGGTGTCCTTGGCTCGCAGCATGCCTCGCATGTGCCTATGCCGTTTCCGTCAAGGTCATAGCAGAAGCAAGGCTCGTCGCATCCATAGCTTGCATCGCCAACCTTGCAGTATGCGCCTGAGCATTCTGTCTCGCCATAATTATATGCATAGCCGCTTAATGGAATTTCTTCTGCAAAAACAGCATAAGATATTAGAATAGCTGCAATAATAAACAAAATAAGCTTACCTATCACTCTCATATTGAAAATGATAAGAAAGAGATATTTAAATCTTACTAATCGAGGCCGAATATCCTGTTCAAGCCCTTGTTGAGCCTTGCCTCAAAATCCCTGTTAAGCTCTCCTTCATGCTTTTCAGCATCAAGCGCAAGCATAAGCTGCTTGACAAGCTTGTCCTCTTCTTTAGTAATGTCTATCTGGCCTATGTTCTCTTTGATAAGCTGTGTTTCAATCTCTTCTATGTTGCTTGTGCTTACCTTTATCTCCTCATAGTCCTTTGTTGCAAGCTTGTTTGTGTTTTTCATAAGAAAATATGCATTGCTTTGGCTGGCTGCATTCATTATTTCCCTGAAATCAATATCTGAAACCTTGCCTGAGCCGAGAGTTCCAAAAAGCCTCAAAAGTACAATTGTGTCTTGAAGCTTTTTATTTTCAAGGATTTTAACAACTTCAGAAGTCGCCTGCTCAGGTGTCTTGTTGCTGCAGTCAAGCTCAACAGGCATTGTCTTAATTATATCAAGCTCCTTAAGCAAAAGATTGCCGTTGTCATAAATATAGAATCCTCCTGATACTTTTTCAAGCTCTGAAAAGCTGTTTGGAAAAACAGGGCCAGGATAAACAACAAGGCCGTGGCCTGCTATTTCTTTTGTCTTCCTTATATGCACGTGGCCTGAAGCGTAATAGTTAAAGCCTTTTGGCAGCATTGATATTGGCGCTGAGTCCATATCCTTTAATTCCTTTGGCTTCAGCTCATCTAATGCAGTATGGAAAACAAAAATCTTAAAGCCTTTTTCAGCTTCCAGGTGCTTGTGGTCAAGATCTTCAAAAAAGCTTTTCTCAAGCCCTCCTTTCTTGCCAATCATTCCGCAAAGCTTTGCACCTGTTTTTTTGTCTACAATGAACTTTAATTTCAATTTGTCAGAATCTGAATCATCAGCCCTTGCAACATTCACAACAAGCCCTGCCTGCTCAAGCACATCTATCATTGTTTTTCCTGACGGAGAAAAATCATGGCTTCCCTCAATAATATATAGAGGTATTCCTGAATCTTTCAATTTCTTGAACTCTGTAACTGCGAGCTTAAGGCTGTCAATCGAAGGAAGTGATGTATTAAAGAGGTC
>JAHWHF010000018.1 GCA_019323415.1 Candidatus Woesearchaeota archaeon
ACATTTATACCTTTTAATGGGGAAATAGGATTAAAGCTTATCCCAAAGCTTGCATTTTTGTATGATGAGCCTTTTGCAGATTCTTCAATGCTCGCAACACATTATGTATCTGATTATGCAAGCAAGCATGTGAAAGTTGTTTTCTGCGGAGACGGCGGCGACGAATTGTTTGCAGGCTATGACAGGTATCCATGGATAATGAATGTTGTGCTTCCAAAAGTGCTGCCAAAATTTGTTGCACCTTTGTTCATAAATCCTGTTGCAGGCGTGTTTGAAAAAATAAATTATCATCCGATTTTCTATAAGCTTGGCAAGCACATGAGGGCATTGGCCCAGCCGCCTTATGTGAGGTATGAGGATATTCTTTCATTTGGAGACAAGAAAGTAAGAAGCGAATATTCAATGCTCGGAGTGACAAGCTATTATGACTTGTACAGGTCATACTGGCAGTATCCTGAAGAGCTTAACAACCTTATGAATATTGACTGGCACCAGGAATTGCATGACGACGGCCTTGTCAAGGTTGACAGGGCTTCAATGGGCGCAAGCATAGAGACTGCAATGCCAATACTTGACCACAGTTTTGTTGATTACGCTACAAAAATACCTGCAGGATTGAAATTGAAGAACGGTGACAAGAAATATATTTTCAAAATGGCTATGAAAGATATGCTTCCTCTTGAGATATGGAAAAAGAAAAAGCACGGCTTTGGCGTTCCTGTAACAGAATATTTCAAAAAAGACTGGGAAAGCTATGTGCATGACACTCTGCTTTCAAATGAATTCCTAAGCAAGCCGTATCTTAACCAGAATGGCGTCAGAAAGATAATTGAAGTGCACAAGTCAGGCAAAGAAGACTACAGCCCTGCAATTTGGCTTTTCCTCATGCTTGAAGAGTTCTTGAAAAAATGGTCTTATTAAGATGAAAATCTTTGCTTTTACAGACCTGCATGGTGATTTAGAAGCACTTAGGAAGATTCATAATAAGATTGAAAAAGAAAAACCAGAACTTATTTTATGTGCAGGAGATCTGTCAATTTTTGAAGATCATTTCTCGCTTTTAGTTTCAGAGCTTGATTCATTTGGCCTGCCTGTTCTTCTTATTCATGGCAATCACGAATCAGAAAGCCTGGTAAGGAATGCAGCAAGGATGTTTTCAAATATTAAGGATTTGCATAAAAAAACATACAAAAAATCAGACACGCTTTTCTTAGGTTATGGCGGCGGAGGGTTTTCATTGGTTGATGAAGGCTTTGTCAAAATTTCTAAAAAATTTAAAGATGAAATCAGAAAGCATAAACCAAAAAAAATTGTTTTGATGACGCATGCGCCCCCTTACAACACAAAAGTTGACCAGATACACGGCAATTGCGCAGGCAACAAATCTATACGAGATTTTATTGAAAAAGTAAAGCCCGACATTGTTATTTGCGGCCACCTGCATGAGAATGAGGGCAAGCAGGACAAGATTGGCAGCAGCAGGATAATAAACCCCGGCTACGAAGGAAAAACACTCACGTTCTAGGGGAAAAGCTTTAATATTCGCTTCTTTCATCTGGTTTTAATGGTGATAGTAGACAGGCTGATAGAGGGTTCTGAACCTTATAAGAAACTTGAAAGAGAAAGGCAGAAGGCTGAGCAAAGCCTTGCTGTTGCTGAAAAAGAGAAATCACAGCTTCAGCAGGAATTGGAAAGGACAAAATCAGAGCTTGAGGCATATAAGGCAAGGCAGCACATCAATGAGTTTGAGATTGATTTTTTTATTGAGGAAGAATCTAAATTGTTAAAGAGGATTAAAGAGCTAGAGGCGCAGCTGCCAAAAAAAGATGAGCCTAAGCCAAACCTGAGGCTTGATGAGCAATGCATGATTTTTGAAGCAGAATCATTGTCTGAATTGCTCGGCTATGACTCTTCTGATTTGGTTGGCAAAAAATTATCTGACTTAGGATATTCAGATGAGGATAGGCAGTTCATGAGCTATATCCCCAATCTTGCATATTTTCATATGCACAACACAGGCCAGGAGGTTTGTTTCAAGAAAAAAGACGGCAGCTCATTGGCATTAAAGATGAACATGGAGATATATTCAGAGGGCAAGAAGTTTAGGGGCTGCGACATAATACTTGAGGAAATCTCTTGGATGAGAAAACTTCAGAAAGTATTCAGCAGGAACGGCCAGGAAGTCGAGATAGAGACAATGCCTGATGTGCCTGATAATGAATATTTCAAAAGGCTTTACAAGCAGATTGTCAATGCAAAAAGGCCTGTCCTTGTTGATTTGGCAAATGTTGCGCAGCTGCCTGAAGAAGTTGTAATGTCTTTGGCAAAGTCAAGAAAAATACCTGAACACAAAGTTGTTTTCATAAATGCATCGCATGAGCTTATTGAGGCATTCCAAAAACAGTGCAGCCCAGAAGATATCTATCCAAAGCCTTAACCTAGAACTTAATCTTTGTATCTTTGCTCTTTGCAAGAAGAACAACCCTTGACTCTTCCTGCTCATCAACTATCTTCCAGCCATTAAGATGCTTTTCAAGATTTTCTGCAAACTCCCTGACTTCATTATGAAGAGGCATGTTTTCCATTTCAAGCCTTTCTCTTGAGCTGCCGACAAACATATATGCCTTGACTTCAACAAAATCAGCGTCTGATTTTTTGACAAGTGCAGCATATCCTTCAATATCTTCAATATTGCGGCCTTTGATTAATGTTATCCTGACAGCTGTCCTGCTTTTTTTCTTTGCCAGTGCATCAAGTGTATTGTTAAACCTCTGCCATGCATCTTTGTATATTGGCTTGTCAATCTTCATAAACAGCTCTTTATTTGGAGCATCTATTGAAACATACAATTGCGTTGGCTCAATTTTCTCAACCATATCCGGAAACATGCCGTTTGTCACAACAAAAGTAGATTTTCCTTTTTTATGGAGAATATCAATAAGCTCTTTCAGCTTTGGGAACATTGCAGGCTCGCCTGCAAGCGATATTGCAA
>JAHWHF010000019.1 GCA_019323415.1 Candidatus Woesearchaeota archaeon
ACTGAAAAGCTTTCAGATGTTTTCATGGACAGGTTTGACCTGATATACATGGGCTATCCTGAGAATGTAGAGATTGAAGAAAATATTGTAGCTGCAAAAGCTGAAAAGCTCGAGGCTGTCCAGTTTCCTAAAGACCTGCTTGAGCTTATGCTTGATTTTGTCAGGACACTCAGGCTTAGCAAAGACCTTGAGAGAAAGCCAAGCGTAAGGGCGTCACTTGGCCTCTACGAGAGAGCGCAGTCAATTGCTTATCTTATGAAAAGAAAGCAGGTAACATTCAAAGACATTGAGTCAAGCCTTATTTCAGTGCTTTCGCACAGGATAAGGCTTAAGCCTTCTGTAAAGTACCTCAAAGACCCTAGCGAGTTCATTAAAGAGCAGTTTGAGGAATTTATACAAAGCAACCAGCAGTACAGGAACTACCAGACAGAGAAAGAGTCAGGCGAAGGTGATTTGGGGTAACACTCAGGCAGTTGAAGTAGAAGAGTTTGAGCAGGCTGAAGAGCTTTCAGGAAAGCTGAACTACGGCTCTGAGCTTATGAATTCTGTTCTTGAGAATGACAAGGATAAGATAGACAAGGGCAAAGTTATTGAAGAAGCGCTTAACAGGGGCATTGGTGTTTTCACTCCTGATGCTGTTTTTGAAAAGCTTGTAAAGGACTATTCAATGGCAAAGCAGCTTTATGGCGAGACATTGATCAAGCAGCTGACCGGCTATGACCCAAGGTATGTTGACAAGAACATAAAAATACCTGAATTCCAGAGGGAGCTTAAGGAAAAGATTGAGAAAAATCTTGAAGACTTGAAAAAGGAAAAGCTTCTTGACAAGAATTTTGATATAACAGACAAAGCAATTGAGCTTGCAGCACTTGTAAGCTATGTTGAAGAAATTGAGAATCTTATAGGAAGGGGATTTTTGGGTGAAAAGCAGCAGAAGCAGAAAAACATACACGGCCTTAGGCAGGACATAAAGGAATACCAGAAAGGAGACAGGTACAAGGATATTTCTATACAAAAATCTGTAAAGACAGCAATAAGAAGAAGGCATGCAGAGCTTGACAAAAAGGACTTGAGGGTTTTTGAAAGGCAGAGCAAGGGAAGGATAGAGATCGTATACGGCCTTGATGCTTCATCAAGCATGAAAGGCGACAAGCTGAAAAATGCAAAAAGGGCGGGAATTGCACTTGCATTCAAGGCGTTGCAGGAAATGGATAAGGTCGGAGTTATAGTTTTTGGAGATGAAGTAAAGTCAACATTAAGCCCAACTTTTGAGCTTGGCGAGATTATGAAAACATTGATGAGAATTTCAGCAAGAGGCCAGACTGATTTTGCAGAGACAATAAGGAGAAGCATTGACCTTTTCTCAAATGAAAAGCAGATGACAAAGCACCTTATACTTTTGACAGATGCGATGCCTACAAAAGGAGAAGAGCCTGAGAAAGAGACACTCGAGGCGGTATCAATCGCAAGGTTTTCAGGCATTACAATTTCATTGGTTGGGATTGGCCTTGAAAAGCAGGCAGAGAAGCTTGCCAAAAAGATAGTTGAGCTTGGCGAAGGAAGGTTTTATACTGTCAAAAACTTAGAAGACCTTGACCAGGTAATTCTCCAGGACTATTATTCATCCTAAACGAAATCTTTATAACCTTTTTACCCATTAAATCTTAAAAAGAGGTGCTATATCAAATACTTTGGAACATCAGGAATAAGGGGAGTATACGGAGAGAAAATAACAGAGGCACTTGCAGAGGATATTGGCAAAGCCTTCGGCACTTATGTTAGAAAAAAGGCAGTTGCAGTTGCAACAGACTCAAGATTATCCGGCCCTTCTCTTAAAAAATCACTTTTTCAAGGCCTGCAAAGTACAGGCTGCAAAGTTATTGACCTTGGCATAGTTCCAACACCGCTTCTTG
Source organism: Candidatus Woesearchaeota archaeon (assembly GCA_019323415.1). Lineage (GTDB taxonomy): Archaea > Nanobdellota > Nanobdellia > Woesearchaeales > WJKV01 > JAHWHF01. The sequence goes on from JAHWHF010000019.1 coordinate 1,914, forward strand.
CTTTTGCAACAAAAGAATACAATTGCGGCGGGGGTGTAATGATAACAGCATCGCACAATCCTCCGCAGTACAACGGCTTTAAGACATGGGACTCAAACGGCAGGAGTGATACTGTATGCGAAGAAGAAGAGATTGAGAGAATACTTTCTGAAAAGAGTTTTGAGCAGGGAAAGGGAAGTGTGAAAAAAGCTGATGCAAAAGAAGATTACGGGATGAAAATAAAATTAAAGTTCTTTTTTACAAAAAAGCCAAAAATTCTTGTTGACTGCGCAAACGGCGCAGCATGTAATGTTTCACCAGCTCTTTTGAGAGACTTTGGATTTCCTGTTGTTTCAGTAAATGACACTTTTGACGGCAATTTTCCCAACAGGATGCCTGAGCCAATTGAGGAAAACCTGAAAAAAACATGCGAGATTGTAAAGCAGGAGAATGTTGAGGTTGGCTTTTGCCATGACGGCGATGCAGACAGGATGGTTCCTGTTGATGACAAAGGCAGGGTATGCGACCTTGACAAATTTAT
>JAHWHF010000020.1 GCA_019323415.1 Candidatus Woesearchaeota archaeon
AAAGGCTTGATGATTTTTCCAAAGTAAAAAAGAAGGATTATTTTTATGAGCTGTGCTTCTGCATACTTGTGCCGCAGTCAAAGGCAAAGAACGGGCTTTATGTTGAGCATTGGCTCAGGAAAAATGACTTTATGAACAAAAATGTTAACCCTTTGCCTGTGCTCAAGCAGAGGATAAGGTTCCACAACAACAAGACAAAATACCTTATTGAGGCAAAGCAGAGATGGGAAGATATTGAAAAGCACATAATGTCTGAGAAAGATGAAAAGCATTTGAGGATGTGGCTTTTCAACAATGTCATGGGCCTTGGCATGAAAGAGGCTTCGCATTTTCTCAGGAACATAGGCAAAAGAAATATTGCAATACTTGACAGGCATATACTGAAAAATTTGCAGGCTCTTGGTGTTATTGATGAAGTGCAGACACTTACAACAAAAAGATACCTTGAGATTGAAAAAAATTTTGAGAATTTTGCAAACCAGATTTGCGTGCCGATGGATGAGCTTGATTTATTGTTCTGGAGCAAAGAAACAGGCGAGATTGTCAAGTGATTTTTCTCAAAGAACATATACTCTATTAGGGAAAACTTTAAATACCCTACGGGCTTGAAATTCATTAGTTCAAGGTCTTTAGACCTAAATTTTTAAAAAAAGGAGGTGCTAAAGTGGACGAAGTAATCGGCAAATGGGCTTTCTTAATCGGCCTAGTGATTGCTGTTGTTGTAGGATTTGTTGAAGTACCATACTCAGCTGTTATCCTACTTGTTCTGGGACTTATTGTAGGATTCCTGAACATTGCAGCAAAAGAAACCACACAATACTTAGTGGCTGCTATTGCTTTGATGACAGGCGCTGTTGCATTCAGTGTTACAGCTGTACCTGGCGTTGTAGGCGATGTTGTTGCAAGCATACTAAGTGCATTCGTAGCTTTTGTAGCTGCATCAGCTCTAGTTGTAGCTGTTAAGGCAGTTATTGAGCTAAGCAGCAAGAAATAATTATTTCTTTTTTTTTATTTTTTAAAAACAATTCAAGAACTATTTCTTTTCCTGAGGTTCTTTCTTCTTGAACTCAGTGTAGCCGCACTTGCCGCATGATGTCCTGTCTTTGTGCTGTGCAAGGAAAATTCCTGGGCCGCATTTTGGGCAGAACTTTGACTTTCTCTTCAGACCTTCAGCTGTCTTTTCATACATCTTTGCCCTTCTCATTCCTTTAGCTGCTTTCTTTGCCATTATTCTTTCGCCTCTTCAGCCTTTGGGGCTTCAGCAGCAGCCTCTCCTTCTGCTTTCTTTCCAGTGTCCCTTTTGCCTATGTGCTGCGGCTTAAGGCCTGCCATGACTTCCTCATTGTCATAGACATGCGCTGTGACTTTTGCAGAAGCTGAGCCAAAGCTTGTGTCAATTTTCTTGATAACTATCAAATTCTGCTTTGCATTCAGTTTTGAAGCAAGCGCATCTATTATCTGCTTTCTTGAAGGTGTTGCTGCGCCGCTAAAGTCTATCTTTGCAACCACATCCTCCCTTGAAAGAAGTGCATTTTTTTCCTTTGAGATTATTTCTGTGTTCATCTTACCTTTATTGCATATTCTCCCTTGAGTTTTACTCCTATTTTCTCCGCAATAATTGATTTTTCAGGATTAAGAATAACTATCTTGCCTTTCCAGTTTGTTGTGAACTGGTTTGACTTGCAGTTAGGGCAGACATCCCCTGTTACAAACATCTTGCAGTTCTTGCATACTTTTTTCATTTTTTGGCTTTTGCTTTAGGTTTTTCTTCCTTTTTTTCTTCAACAATGAACCATTCAAACTTTCCAAGGCCCTGCTGCCTCATTGTAACTCCAATCTTCGGGTTTGAGACATCCTTGAATGATACTGCTGTAATCCTTCCCCTGCACTCATCGCCGACTTTCAGCGACTTGTTTGAATCCCTTCCTGTAAGGACCTTGTCCTTGCTGAATGATACAAAATCATCCATTGTCTGGGATACGTGTATCATGCCGTCAATCGGGCCTATGTTAAGGAATGCGCCGAATTCAGCCATGTCCCTTATCTTTCCGTCAACAACTTCCTGCATCTCAGGAATAAATGTTACGATTTCAAAATCTGTGTCATAATAAGGAGCTCCGTCTCCTGAAATTATGACGCCTTCACCAATCTTCCCAACACCAGTAACATCAATAACTATTCCAAGGTCTTTTGAGATATAGCCCTCAAATTTCTTCTTAAGCTCTCCAAGAATTGCATCTTTCATCTCCATGCCCAATGATGCCGGAGGCACCCTCACGAAATCCTTTAGTTGTACTTTGTAAAACATTTTTTCACTCGAGTTGTATATAGTTTTTCTGCCTTAGCGCAAGCACAGGCACATTGTTTTTCTTCAGAAGCCTTTTCAGCTCCTTGTCCTGTGTAGCCACAGCATACTTGCCTTTTTGCGCTTTTTCAGCGATTATCAGGTCAGTATTTTTATTCTTTTCTGTTTTTATTATCTTGATTTTCTGCTGCTCGACAAGCTGAAGGCCTATCTTGGCAGCCTTGCCGTACTTTCTCCTTTCCATGAGCTTTTTCAGCTCGCCAATTGTTGCGTCAACAACAAACAGCTCGGCAAAAGGGTCAAACTCCCTTATTTTTGTGAATATGTCAACCCCGATGCTTTCTGGCATAAGCAAAAAGTTTGTGTCTAAAATGACTTTCACTATGCATTGGGTTTTGTCCCCATTTATAAAGGTTTCGTATAAAGCTTTTATATTCAGGCGCAATCCACAGCCTTATGGGGGATGAGATTTACATTTACAGGTGCAGAGGCATCGATACTAAATTCTGGGGCTTTCACATAGAGCAGGGCGGAGACCAATCCCATGTAAGCGATATTGAATATGCTGCCAGATACATCGCAAGTCTAAACGGCCCAAGACTGTACAATGGAGACAGGCAAGCGCTTGTCACATACCTGGACGGGTATTTTGGAAGGCCTCTTGTGCCTGGTAATGTTTTCAGGCTGACGCATGTGAGAGGCAAGGAAAAGAGGAAATTAGAAAGGCTGATAGAGAAAGAATTAAAAAAGCTAAAGCAAACCCCTGCTGAAAAAGGGGTTCTAGAGGGGGTTTAAAATGCCAGGATTTGATACACTTATTGAACAAAAAAAGAAAGAAGATGAAAATTTAAGAAAACTGCAGCATGCTTCAGAGCAAAGGGAAAGGTACGTTAGAATAGAATTAAGCGAATACCTGCGCTCAAAATTATGGGACACAGAATTGCTCAAAGTCCTTGAGTTTTACAAACCAGAAGGATTTAATGCAATAGTATTTGATACTCAAACACCCAGCAATCTTGAAGTGCGCATAGGCCCAAGGTTCAGGGACGGCGACTGCAGCATGGACATGCGTGAAGTTGACATTAGAGTTATGCTGTCTTTTTACAGATGCGGATTTTTCTACGGCGCAAACTATGTCTCTGCTTCAGCACTTGCAGAAGAAATTTCCAAGTTCAACGCATTTCCTCCAGGCCAGAAAATTGCACATATACAGGAGGGGCTTGAAAGAACACTCGAAGTATTAAGATATGGCGAAGAGCTAAGGCAGCTTGGCGAAACAAGAGCATCAAACATGCTAAGAAGAAAATATTTGAGGAGAGTTTAAAATGGAAAAACAAATAAAAAAACTAATTTCAAGGCTTAAGAAAGCAGGCAGTGTTGTTTTGGATTCTGAAATGATTAAAGAGGATTGGTACAAGCTTTGCGAATCACAAGGCTTGGCTAAAGGGCGGTTCTTTGATTATTATGAGATGGCAAAGAGGCAGGGAGAGGAAGTAGCTAAAAAAGTAGAGGATGCTTCAAGCAAAGATTATGTTGAAGGCGCAAGTGTTGAATGCAATGACATTTCAGGACCTTGGATAAGTTTTGCTTTTGACATACGCGTTAAGATGGATGATTTATCTGCATATGCCAAAATAAGAAGGACTCCAAACGTTATTCCTGGGCTGTATATTACTGAACTTGAATTAAATGCAATTTACAGGGACATCCTGCATCTTGAAGGGCTGGAGTGTTTATTGGAAAGGTTTAGAGGTGCTGATGTTGAATGCATGGCAGTCAGGCACGACCCAAAAAAACTTGTTAAAGCTGGCACAGAAATACGTGTTCCTGAACTGAAATTCAAAGATGCATTCACGCTTGACAGGGAGTGTAAAGACGGCAAAGTTGTAAGAAGGACTTATGCGCCGAACAGGAATGCAATATACCTTCCATTCCTAAAGGAAGCAATGGACGATTATTTTAATGTTCCAGGCTCGCCTTTTGAATTTGGCAGGTTCCTGTCTTCAACTGAACCATTATTCCATCCAGACAAAAGGTGGACAGATAAATTTGAAGAAGAAGTCACAAAAATGTTTGAGAGCTTTTCAAATGCATTGACAGACAGGTTTGTAAGGTTTGTTGCAGAAGACGGCGCTTTTGGAAGCTTCCTGTTTGACAGGGCAAGCTATGAGATAAGGGGCTGCAGGATTCTTGACGAAAGCTTAGGCATGTGCGGCACCCCAACTCTGATTGTTGAAACAAAACAGGATGCTGCACCAATGATTGATTTGAATATTTCAGCTGGCAGAAGCCATTACGGCGAAGCATGGTTTGGAGAAGGAGGCTATAAAAGATGCCTTGAGTCATTCAGCGGCCAAGGGACTTCGCAGGATAAATTTAATGAAGAAGTTGACAAAGCAGGCGCAATGCTTGGCGTGAAGCTAGAGGAAAAAGTCAGCAAGATGGTTGGTTAGATGGCTGAAGAAAATCCGCTTGATTACATGAAAAGGCTGCTTGAATTTGGGCAGAAAAGAGAAGCAGCAGAGGCAGAGATAGACTCGCTTGAGGATGAAATGGCCCAAATAGAGAGGGTTATCAAAAACAACCAGAGAGACCTTGAATCAAAAAAGAAAAAAAAGAAATCCCTTGAGGCGAGTATTCAAAAAGTGCTGCAGCCTGAACAGGCAGAGCTCAGAAAGGCCGCGATTGGCTCTGTCAAAAACTTGTTCATGTACAAGGCAGTATGCCTGGATCCGGACAAGGCGGAAGACCTTTACAAGGCATTGATTGAAAAATACAGCATGCTTAACTCTTTCCTCAGGCCAAACAGCTGGCTGATTATTGAAGAAAGCGGAGTTGACATAAAGCAGACATCAAACAGCAGGGTTTCTCTTGACAATGAGGTTGCTTATGAATATCTGGCAGTAGGCAGGACAATGGACGATCCTATAGGCATAACAAGAAATCTGACTGATGACGGCGAAGTGTACATGCAGATAAGGCTAAGGTTCAAGCCTGAAGGCTTTATCTACAGGACACACGGCGCCAAGCTGGACGGCTCAGGAATGGGCATTGTTGTAAACGTGAGGGAAAAGCCTGAAAGGCCTGAATTCGGCACTGATGAAGGAGTGATATTTTGGCACATATTTGCACCTGTATTGTTCAGGCTTGAAAAAAGAGAAAAAGGCATTTCATATGAGTCTGAAGATTTTTCTGACCCGAGGAAACTTGAGATATACCACGGCGAAGAAAAGCTCAGGAGAATGGGTGTTGACACTTCAGTCAAGTCAGTCAATGAATTGTTTGCGCAGCTAAAGAAATAACTTTATAAAGAAAATCTTTTTTTCTCGAACTTATGCCCTTGTAGCATAGAAGCTATTGCGCTACCTTGGTAAGGTAGAGGTCGTGGGTGCAACTCCCATCAAGGGCTTCTTTCAGAATCATAGCGCCTTATCAAATCAGAAAGGCTTCTGAATTCAGCTGTCCATTGCTGGGCAACTTCGCCGTCTTCATCTCTTTTTGTAACTATGAAAACACCATTGCCTACATGTTCTGTCTGGTTTGCCGGCCTGTTATCGTATTTATCGTCCTGATTTTTCAATTTTCACCTTTGCCTCAAATATCTTTGGGCAGCTTGAATATCCAAGGCTGCAGTAATATTTGATTTCGTCCTTCTGGCCTTCCTCTCCGCGTACAGAATAAGTGTCACGTATCCTTACAATGAATGCATCAGAAGGCCTGAATGAGCTTCCTGCCTGCGAAAGCTTGTCGCACTGCTTTTCGCATCTTGCAACCATTGTCCTTTCCCTTGTCCAGTCGTATTTTTCTCCTAGCTTTGGCTTGCCTTTTTTGCCTTCATCAGGCACATTCTCAACTTTTGTCTCAAGCTCTTCCATTATACCACCTTTTTTGAATTTTTAAAAGAAATGCTTAGAAATTATTTAAACATTATGTAACTACCTGTCAAGTTCAATTGCTTTGCAGGCTTGTTGAAAGCTTCCTTAGCGATGCAAGGTATTCCCTGTTCCTTTTAATCCATGTATTGACAAGCCTGCGGCCGAACAATTTTATTAAAGGAGGATTTATTGAACGGAAATGCGCGTCTGCAAACATTTTCTTCACAGCTGTTATTCCTGTGTTAAATCCTGTCCTTATTGCACATTTAACTGCAGCTGCATATGAATAGAAATCCCCGTAGCACCCAAGCATTCCCCATTGAAGCTCATGCGGAGCCATGTTTTTCGGCTCATACACAACATGCAATGAGTCATAATTGCTCCAGTCCTTGTCAAATATCCTTCCCTGGCTGTCAAGCTCCCTGTATGTTGCTGTTCCTGGAAGAGGGGTTAATATGTTATACTGCGCATAATCAACATTATTTTTCCTGTTGAAACGTGAAATTCTTTTGAATTCTGATATTGTATCTGAATCTGTGCCCAATATCCACATGCCGTGTATGTTAATCCCGTACTTGTGGAAAAACCGTATTGCTGTCTCAAGATCCTCAAATGTCTGGCCATTGTTCAGCTCGCGCAAAGTGTCTGGG
>JAHWHF010000021.1 GCA_019323415.1 Candidatus Woesearchaeota archaeon
CTTTCCTACAAACCCTGAAATTTGAACATATTCTTTTTTCTCATTTATCTCAATAAGCTCTTTTCCAAATTCCTTGCCAAATATATTGATGATATTTCAGAGCCTGTCATTTGTTGCTGGGCTCTGTATGAGCCATTTGTTGTTGTGCGCTAATTTAAATCCAATATCAGGGTTTGACAATGCATATCTTGTTACAACTTCAGAAATATGCCTGAACTCAACTGCCATATCCTTCAAATGCTTTTTTCTTGCAGGAGTGTTAAAGAAAAGGTCTTTTACAATTATTGTTGTGCCTTTTGCACACCCTACTGATTTCTGGTTGACAATTTTGCCTTCTTCAATCTCAAGCTTGATTCCTTCAACAGCATCTTGTGTTTTTGTCTGTATCTCCAGGTTTGAGATTGCAGAAATTGAAGACAAAGCCTCTCCCCTGAAGCCAAGGCTTGTTATTTTGAAAAGGTCTTCAGCAGTCTTTATTTTGCTTGTAGTGTGCTTTTTTATTGACATGACAGCATCTTCTTCATTCATTCCTGATCCGTCATCCCTTATCCTTAAGTATGATATTCCCCCTTCTCTTGCTTCAATAACTATGCTTTTAGCGCCTGCATCAATAGAATTCTCAATAAGCTCTTTTACAACAGAAGCAGGCCTCTCTATAACCTCTCCTGCTGCAATCTTATTTATCAGCTCTTTATTTAACTGGATTATTGCCAAGATACCCCTCATTAGCTGGGTTTTGGGCTGAATTTATATAATTTGTTATAGAAACCATTAAATACACTACTTATGTAGGACTGAATATGAAACCAAAGGCCCAGCAGAGGATTGCACTTGAAAGAATAAGGATTTTGTTCAGCCAGGCTGATGAAATATTCAATAAAAGCCCTGAGCTTGCCAATGAATATGTCAAGAAAGCAAGAAGGCTGGCTATGCGCTACGAGGTTTCAATACCAAGGGAGCTTAAAAGAAAGTTCTGCAAGCACTGCTATTCATTCTTAAAAGTTGGAAAGACTCTGAGAGTAAGGGCGCACAAGGGAAAGATGGTCTATTTCTGCTTTAGCTGCAAAAAGTTCATGCGGTTTCCTTATATAAAAGAAAAGAAAAATAAAAAATAAAAAATTAATTGCTCCAGTCAGGCATCTCGCATGCTGTTGGGCAGTTTGTGAACTTCTTCAGGCCTTTGCCGTCTGCCTTTACAAACCATATGTCCTCTGCAGCATCTGAGCTTTTCTGCGTGAAAGCTATCCACAATGAGTCCCTGCTCCATGTGAACCTGTCCTCATTCTTTGCGTTTACAGTGACTTTCTTTGCAGTTGCAACATCATAGATGTATACGCTTGAGCCTGCTGCGAAAACAATCTTCTTGCTGTCTGGGCTCCACTCAAGCTCTGAAACAGTTGTATCAGCTACTTGTGTGAAATCAGATGTGCCTTTTTCATCAGGTGCTATCCAGAATGCGCCGTTGTTGTTGAATGCAAGCCAGTCATCGTTTGGTGATGCCTTAAGATGTGTCGGGTCCTTTAATGTAAGCCAGATCTCAGGCTCTGAACCTTTTGCAGCATCAACTTTTTTGATGTACTTGTCATCAATATATGCAATCCTGTTTCCTGCCCATGTTGGACTTGAAATCTTTGTTCCAATAACAGGAACAATCTGCAGCTCATCTTTGATTGCCATATCAACATAGCCGATACCATTATTCTCATACACAATGTATTTGCCGTCTTTTCTCCATTCAAAGCTGTCGATTTCTGTAACTCCAGCATCAGCAACTTTTACTTTGGTTGAGCTGTCTGCATTCATTACCCAAAGGTCAGTTGAGACATACGCAATCTGCTTGTTGTCAGGGCTCCATTTTGCATCAACATAGTCTGGCAGGACTTTTTTCAAGCCTGTCCCGTCTGTGTCAATCTGCCAAAGGCCCCTCTTCTGGTCAGTGTGTATGCCAAGATGAAGTATTGTTCCAGGGCTTACATCACCTACTGCAGAAGCACCTTCTGTCTCTTCTTTTGTTGTCCTTCTGTCTGCAACATCGCTTGTATCTTCAGTGTCTTCTCCGCCTGATTGCACTACAACCTGTGTTGTGCAGCCAAGTACAAGTAGAGAAATCATTAACACTGCAAAAACATGTATTGGTTTCATTTGAAACACCCCCTTTTGCTGTTTGATGTCGTCTATCCTTTATAAACGTTTTGTATAAGCAAGTATATACAATATAATAATCGAAACTAAATATTTTCTTTGCCATTATATCTGTTAGCTAACAGAGGTGGTCCCAATGAAAAAAAAATATATTGTCCTTCTTTCATGCCTGCGCAACAACAGCAGGATGAAGCTTAAGCGCATGTCGCAGCTCACAAAAATACCTGTTACAACAATACACGACCAGCTGAAAAATTTTCCAGAGGTGCACAAGTTCTCTGCTTTGCTTAATTTTGACCAGCTTGGTTATTTTGCAAGGGCATCTCTTGCAGTGTCTGTTGAGCCTGAAGACAGGGAAAGGCTTGGCAGCTTTCTGCAGAACACATATGAGGTGAACTCGCTTTACAGGATCAACAACGGCTATGACTTTCTGGCAGAGCTTGTCTTTAAAAAAATAAAGGATGCAGAGCAGTTTGTTGCAAGGCTTGAGAATGAATTCAAGATAAAGAAAAAAGAGGTGCATTACATCCTTGATGACGTGAAAAGAGAATCATTCATGTCAAGCCCTGAGCTTGTCAATTTTCTCGAGACTCAACAAAGTTCATGAGAGCTTCAGCCTCTTCCTCAACCTGGTGAAGAAAGCTCAGGTCAGAAAAGCATTCCTGTGCGCAGTCCTTGCAGTACGCATCTCCTGTTGCCTTTATCAGGTAATGCGCTTCTTTGCCGCATATCATGCATTTCTTTGGCATTTCTCCTCTAAAACAGAAATCGTTTATAAAGTTTTAGCAAGCAGATAGTAAAGTTTTAAATAATTCTTTCCAATTCCGATTTTTAGGGGGTGCCTTAATGAGCGCTAAAAAGAAATCAGGAAAACCAGCAAGAATAGTTGTTATTAATGATCAATCATCCATAATACCTCTTCTTGACATTGAGAGGTTTCCATTATACACCAAGCTTTTGGAGAGAATTGACAGGAATAGTGTCAAGGCATTGCATGATTTTCTATATGACAAAGGATTTAGGCATATTTACATGACTGGTTTTCCTGTTAAGCAAAATCTTCTTGACATGGAGTCTGGAAAGACTTGCATAATGTTGTTTGCAGTTGGCGGAGAGTTTCAGGTTTCAGGCCTTGCTGAAAAGCTGAGCGCTATAAGTGCATCTGAAACATATCTGTATACAGGAAATTGCAAGTTTCATGTCGGGTGCTCAGCTCCAAGGCAATGGACTACTGAATTCAGGGTTGACCATTATTTTTATCTGACAAGATATTTTGCAAACAAAAGCGAACAGCCTACTGTCCAGCAGGCAAGCCCTATATCGCTTGACCTTGCTGTTGATACTGAATTCTGGGCATATATGAACAGAAAATAAACCACTAAATTGGGACAAACGTATTTACTCTAAAATAGTAAGCTTTAAATATCAGAATTTTTGGGTCTGGATTAATTTTATATATACAATGCCTAAATCTTAAGATAGAAATCAGGGGGGATTTATTATGAACAGACAAGTACAACCTATTTTCATTTTACCAGAAGGCACAGAGAGGACTTCAGGAAAAGATGCTCAGAGGAGCAATATTGCAGCAGCCAAAATAGTTGCTGAAACAGTAAGGACAACACTTGGACCAAAAGGAATGGACAAGTTGATTGTTGATTCTTTGGGGGATATTATAATCACAAATGACGGCGTCACTATACTTGACGAGATGCAGATAGAGCATCCCGGCGCAAAGATGATAGTTGAGATTGCAAAAACACAGGAAGACGAGGTTGGGGACGGCACAACAACTGCAGTTGTTATTGCAGGCGAGCTTCTGAAAAACGCCGAAGCGCTTTTGGATGAAAAAGTCCACCCTACTGTCATTGC
>JAHWHF010000022.1 GCA_019323415.1 Candidatus Woesearchaeota archaeon
GGAGCTTGAAAGGAGAAAGCAGGCCATTGGCTCTGTTAACCTGAGGGCTCTTGAAGTATATGAGCATATCGAGAAAGAGTATTACGAGCTTGAGAAATAGAAGGTAAAGCTTGCAGAGGACAGAGAGGATGTGCTCAAGCTTATAGGGGAGATAGAGGAGAAGAAAAAAGCAGTCTTCCTTGAGACATTTGATGTTGTAAACAATCATTTCAAGCAATTTTTCCAGAAGCTTTCAAAGAAAGGCGAAGGCTTTCTTGAGCTTGAAGACCCTGAAAATCTGTTTGAGGCAGGCGTTGAGATCAAGGTCAGGATTACAGGAAACAAGTTCCTTGACATCAAAAGCCTTTCAGGAGGAGAAAAGACGCTTACAGCACTTGCATTCATATTCGCAATACAGGAGCACCAGCCTGCATCATTCTATGTGCTTGACGAGGTTGATGCTGCTCTTGACAAACAGAACAGTGAGAAGCTTGCGCAGCTGATAAGAAGCTACTGCAGCAATGCACAGTACATCATAATTTCACACAATGATTCGATAATTTCTGAGGCAGACAAGCTTTACGGAATATCGATGGGCGACCACGGCAGGAGCAATGTCACAACATTAGAACTATGAAAATATTATTTTGGTGCGAATTCCCTGAAAAATGCAACTGGGAAAGGCTTGAGCGCTTTCTTTCAATAAACAAATATCATACTGGCATATATGTCACATCAAGGTCAAGAAAAGAGTTTGATGAATGGAAAAGAATAATCAAAAAGAAATGCAGGCATATTAATGAAGTGAATGTCTGGCCTGTGCTCAGGAAAAACAAAGGCTATTGGTTTTCTGCATTCAACAAAAAAAGCGACATTGACAGGCTTCTTGAATACAAGGGACTGAAAGTTAAAGTTGACCTTGAGCCTCCTCTTCCAAGAATGAGGTATAATGTTGTCGGCCTTGGGCTTTACGGCATAAGCAAGATAATTTTCCCGGGAAAAAATATAAGATATCTTGAGTCAAAGATAAGGGAGCTTGCAAAACACTCGCAAATACTTTCAAATGAATTCCCTATTCCTGCATGGGCATCAAAAAGGATTGCAGGCCACACTGATGCCAGGAAAGTGAATAATGTTGAGATGAACTTCATATCTTATTCAACATTTTTCAGGCTCACAAGGCCTTTGGCAAACTTCTATTACTCTGTTTTTGCAAAAAGCGCAATTAAAAAATACAATGACAAGGCAATGTTCTCTATAGGCATGCTCGGCCCGGGCATATTCACAAACGAGCCATGCTACACAAGCCCTGGCCAGTTAAGGGAAGATATAGAGCTTATGAAAAAAGCAGGCGCAAAAAAGCTTGCAATTTATTCAATTGAAGGCCTTTCGCAGAGAAAAAATCCAACAGAATGGATTAAAGTGGTAAAAGAATATTCAGATTAGCAATGGGCTAACGGCTTCCGCTCATGTCATAATCAATTTTTGGCTTTTTCTTTCCGCCAATGTCCATCTGGAATGCTGCATTAATGTATTTTAATGCAAGCTTAAGCTTGCCTTCCCTTTCAAATCTTCTTACAGAAGTGTAAAGCTTTGCGTTCCTCAGCAGCTTTATCCTGTAGAACTTTGAAGCCCTTCTGGCATAATCATAGTCCTCTACAAACTGCATCTTTATGTCAAAGCCGTTCAGCTTCCTGTGCATCTTTTTTGTTGTGAATAGGCATGAGCCGTTTATTGCAGGCGTTGGCGTCATGTTCTGGAACCAGACCCATTTCCTGAAAACAAAGTACACAAGCTTGTAGAATGTGCTCTTTGAGTCAGGATAAAGATAGCAGCCTGTGACTGTCAGATCTTTTTTGGCAATTTCATCTATTGCCTTTTCAAGAAAATCCTTTTTCAGGAAGCCGTCTGCATCCAAAAACAAAAGCCTGTTGCTTACAGCCTTGCCTGCCCCGAGATTCCTCTGGTAAGAGACATTTCTTATTCTTGAGTTTATGAGCCTTGGAAACCTGAAGCTCTTCACAATCTTTTTTGTATTGTCATCAGAGTTGCCGTCAACTACAATAACCTCGTAATCCTTGTATGTCTGCTGCTTTAATGAGCCAAGAAGCCTTGCTATGTATTTTTCCTCATTCAATGTTGGTATTATAATGCTAATCATTTTTCAAATTATTTTATTTAATCTTGTAAAAGACTTCTGCAAACCTGCATTTGGCGCCAAAGCCTGCTGTAATTGCCCTCGTATATACTGCAGGAAGCAGGGGCAGTATTGACATTTTCTGGCTTTCAAAGCATTTCAGCGCCTTTACCTTTAAAGGGAATGTCCTTGATATGTCAACATACATCTTTGGAAGGTTCCTTTTCATCAAGTTCAAAGGGTTCCACACTTCAAAAGAATACACATCTCCTTTATAATTTATTGAGTCAATAATCTTCTTTATAACCTTGTAAACATTAAGATGGTCTTTATGCGGGTCGTCAATGGCGTGCGTGAATATCTTTTCAGGGTTGTAGTTGTTTATCAGATCAATAATCCTCTGCTGCACTTCTGGGTTCTCTGCCTCTTTCTTTACATTCCTGTCAGAAAGCCCAAGGTTTATGCTTTCCTTAAGCCCGAGTATCTGGTGGGCTTTCTTTGTCTCCTTGTCCCTCATCTCTATTGTGACATCCTTCTGCATCCAAGGGTGCGAGTTCTCTCCTGTTGAGAATATAATGGTGACTACCTCAACGCCCTCTTCTGCATATTTTGCTATTGTCCCGCCAACACCCAGCACTTCATCATCAGGGTGAGCGCAGAACACCAATACTGCCCCCATAAGCCCTCATTACTCGGAATTAGTTTATAAAGTTAATGCATGTATTAAAAGAAAGGTTTATATAGGTGATTTAGTTTAGCTATCGTATGAAAAAGGTGATATTATTCATCGGACTTTTGTTGATGCTTTCTTCAGCAGTAAGTGCAACCACCTACTGCAGTAGTTGCGTCAGCATTGAATTTTTTCTAGAGGGCGAAGGCA
>JAHWHF010000023.1 GCA_019323415.1 Candidatus Woesearchaeota archaeon
ATTTGCTGTATTTCTTATATGGGGCATTATAGAATTATTTGCAGGAAACACACTTGCATATGACAGGCTTTTTTCAGCAGCAATTGCATTGATTGCTTTTTTCCTTTACAAAAGAATGAAGCTAAGCCTTGCAGCATTGCTTTTTGGCTTATTTGCCCTGGTTCTCCATAATGCATATTTTTACGGCAATTTTTATTTTGGAATCCCGTTTGACAGGATAATGCATTTTACAGCAGGAATGGCTGTTGCATTCATATTTTATGAATTCATGTCAACAAAGAAAATCAACAAATGGGGCTTGATGTTTTTGGTTATTTTCATTGCAGCAGGCATTACATCAATGATGGAGATTCTTGAATTTTTTGGCTATCATTATCTTCAGGGAGGGGAAGGCATATTTTTTTACGGCACAGGCGATTTTGGCGAGTACAATAATGTGTCATGGGACCTTATCTCAAATACATCGGGCGCAATTTTTGCCTCATTGTTGTTATTTTTAAAAAAGTATAAATACAAGAAGTAATTAAATTTGATAAAAAGAGGTACAGATTGGCTTACGAAATAATAATAGGCAGAAAAGAGTCTGAAATAAAAAAGTACGGCATGAAAGGTACTGTTTTTATAGGCAAGCAGTACGTTACAATGGGCGAGACTACTTCTCTTGCAAATAATATTTATATGGACATTGCAAAAGCGCATGTTGTCTTCATATGCGGAAAAAGGGGAACAGGAAAGTCATACACAATGGGCGCTATAGCTGAAGGCCTTGTTGACCTGCCTGAAGAGATAAGGCAGAACCTTTCAATCATAATTCTTGACACAATGGGCGTATACTGGACAATGAAGTATGCCAACAAAAAAGATGAGGACATACTAAGGAACTGGAACCTTGAAGGAAAAGGGCTTGATGTGCAGATATTCACGCCAGTCGGGTATTACAAGCAGTACAAGGAAGAGGGTGTTCCAACAGACTTTCCTTTTGCAATTAGGCCTTCAGAGCTGAGCATAACAGACTGGTGCCTGAGCTTTGGCATAGACAGGAATGATCCTATTGGTGTTTTGATTGAAAGGACAATAAACAGTATAGAGGAAAAAGATTATTCAATACAGGACATGATTTTTGCAATTGAGGATGACAAAACAGCTGAAGAGAAAGTAAAAAATGCAGCAATAAACAGGCTTGAGAATGCAAAAACATGGGGTTTGTTTGATGCAAAAGGCACAAAGCTTTCTGACCTTGTTATCGGAGGAAAGATTACAGTTCTTGACCTTAGCTGCTATGCAACAACACCAGGAGGATGGGCAATAAAATCTTTAGCACTTGGATTAATCAGCAACAAGCTCTTTATTGACAGGATGAAGGCAAGAAAAGAAGAAGAATTTATTGACATCAAAGAGCAGATGGAATATTTCAAGGAAGAGGTTGTTGAGAAAAAGAAAGAGCCTCTTGTATGGCTCGTCATTGATGAAGCGCACGAGTTCCTTCCAAACCAGGGTGCAACAGCTGCATCTGAATCACTGATAACAATTCTTAGGGAAGGAAGGCAGCCTGGAATATCGTTGATACTTGCAACACAGCAGCCTGGAAAAATTCATACAGATGTTATGACACAGTCTGACATAATATTGAGCCACAGGCTTACTGCAAAGATTGATACAGATGCACTTGGAACATTGATGCAGAGCTATTTCAGGAAAGGTCTTGACAAGTACATCAACGAGCTTCCAAGAAAGCCTGGCGCAGGTATTTTGATAGATGACCAGAATGAAAGGATGTACATGATGCAGGTCAGGCCAAGGATAACATGGCATGGCGGCGAAGCTCCTATAGCTATTCCTGAAGAAAAAGAAATATGATTCTTAGCTTGTGTGTATTTCTACTATATCCCCGTCTTTAAGGCCGTGCTTTAGCATCTGCTTCTGGCCGGGGAATTTTGCAGACTTGCCCCATAGCCTTGCAAACTTAAACTTGCTTACAAAATCCTTGTGGAGCTTGTTGCACATGTCTTCAACACTTGCACCCTTGAACATAATCAAAGGCACGTCAAGGTCAGCAGGCTTGCCAACCTCTTTGCAGTAAACCCTTATCACTTTAAGCCCATTGTATATTATGTCCTTTACATTTTCAATAAGAGTTTTCTGCTGGGCTGAAATGCATATGTCAGGCTTTACCTCTTTTTTTATCTTCTCAAGCTTCTCTGCACTTACAAGGTCAACCTTGTTTATTATTGTAACAGCAGGTATGTATACCCTGTTTCCTTCAATTGCATCAATCAGCTGGTCAACATCAATATTCTCCCTTATGACAATATCTGCATTTGCATATCCAAACTCCCTTAAAATGTCCTGGACCATTTTTTTTGTCAGCTTTGTGAGCTTTACAGTTGCGCCAACCCTTACTCCGCCCCTGTCTTTTTTTGTAATCTTTACATCAGGCGCGCGCTGGTTAAGCCTTAGCCCAGAGTCATGTATCTCGCTAAGTATTGCCTTGTAATGCTCAGGATGTGTTGCATCTATTATTATGATTGCAAGGTCAGCGCTTCTCATTACAGAAAGAACTTCTCTTCCCCTTCCTCTTCCAGATGCCGCGCCGTGGACAATGCCTGGAACATCAAGAACCTGTATCTTTGCATAATTGTGCTCCAACAACCCCGGAATAACATCAAGTGTTGTGAAGTCATACGCGCCGACCTCTGAATTTGCATTTGTCAGTGCATTGAGCAAAGTTGATTTGCCGACGCTCGGGAACCCGACAAGTATTACTGTGCCGTCTCCTGTTTTCCTGACTGAATAGCCTGTCTTTGCACCGCTTGACTTTCCTTTCTGTGAAAGCTTTTCCTTGAGCTTTGCAATCTTTGCCTTTACAAGGCCTATGTGGTGCTGTGTCTTCTTGTTGTATTTTGTCTTTGTGAGCTCATCCTCTAGCTCTTTAATCTGCGTTAGAATTTTGTCAGCGGACATTGTTATGGCTTGAACAGAAATTTGTCAAACTGTTTTTTTGCTTTTTCCCTTGCCTTCTGGTGCTTTTCAAGGAATTTGTTTATTGTATCAATGCATATCTGCTTCATCTCTCCTGTCAATAATGCGCCTGACTTGTAGTCGTCATAAAGCTTCTTCAGCTTTGCATCGTCAGGCTCAAAAAATGTAAGGTACTGGTATGCAACATCAACATCAGGATTGCCGCCAAGCTTCCTGTGCTCTTCAATTGTTGCCTGGCCGCCTGAAAATGCATACTTGTTAATCTTGTTCTTGACTGTTTTTGCATCATCTGTTGTATAAATTGCAGTTGAAGCTTCAGATGCGCTCATCTTTCCGCCTTCTGTAAGCCCTGGAAGGAACCTGCAGTGGAGTATTGCCGGCTTGTAATAGCCGAGCTTTTCCATGACGTCGCGCGAAAGCCTGAAATGAGGGTCCTGGTCCAAGCCCAAAGGAATAACACACGGTATGTTTTTTCCTGCAAGAACGCTTGGAAGGAAAGCAGGAACTGCCTGCATTGCAGTATAAAATATTGAGCCTATGTTTGTGCTGTTCTCAAAGCCGAAAGATGCCTTTACTGTTGAGAATGTGATTTTCTTTGCAACCCTTACTGCCTGCTTGTACATTATGCCTGCATGCATTGTGTCAACAAGGAAATGCGTCTTTTTTGGGTCAAAGCCCAATGCAATTACATCATATGCATTTTCTTTTGTCAGCTGTGCAGTGTCTTCAAGAGTAAGGTTGTCCTTGAAAAGGAATTTTTCCTCGTCAGGAAACTGGAACCAAAGCTCTACTCCAAACTTGTCCTGCATCCATTTTGTGAACATCCACGGCACAAGGTGGCCAAGATGCACAGGCCCTGAAGGAGCCCTTCCTGTGTACAGGAAAAACTTGTTTCCTTTCTCATACTCATCAAAAAGCCATTTTACATCCCTGTGGCTGAAGAATATCTTTCTTCTAAGATAAGGATGGACCTCGCCTGCTATTTTTTCAAACCTTTTCAGAAGAGCATCATCTATAGGCGTTGTGCCGAACTCGCTTATCAGCTTGCTGTAGTCAACATCGCCTTTTACTTCCCAAGGCGTGACTTTTGCTTCTTTTTCCATTTTATGGTTGATTTTCTTCCGGCTTTTTAATCCTTTTGCTCTTTTTATAGACTTTTTCCTCTATCTTGAACAAAGGGGGGATTATTGATTCGCTCCTGCATCTCGGGCACTTGCTTGGCTTTTTGACTTTGCTCCTTTCCTTGTATACAAAGCCGCAGTCCTTGCACTGCGCAGGGAACATTCTCAGCTCATACCTTGGCCTTACTGATTTTGCAAGGTGCATAAGGTCTTCTTCAATATCAGAAAGAATGCAGCCGAACATATTTGCAATGTCCTGCGCAGACATCCTGCCTTTTTTTAGAAGCTCAAATATTTCCTCTCTTCTTGTCAACTAAACCACCCAAAAAATCCTCTTTTTTGCTTTCTTTGCCTATGTATGCTTTTCCCCCTTAAATATTTTCTTAATTCAAGCTCAACAACCTTTGAGTTTTCAAACTCCTTTTCCTTTTTCCTGAACTCTGTTGTGTGGTGGTAGTTCTTTCCGTTTTTTGAGTGGAACTTTATTTTCTTGTGAAGTATCTCATGGTACATTACATAGTCAATGAACACTTCAGGCCCGCCCTTGAACACAGAGCTTATTGAAATCCTGTCAGAATGGTAGCTGTAATGCCCTAATGTTGTTTTTGATGCAGCACCCCATACAAGGTTTGGGACTTCAATCATGCCTTTGAAATATTTTTCATTGACCCTTTCAAATGACTCATTGAGTACTGGATCTGATTTTGTCTTTGGTATTGCAATATGTATGTGCTTTGTGAAGCTGTTGTACAGGTCTATGCTTGTTGTCCTGGCCTTGTGCCTATATATCTTGCACAGCAGGCTCTGCAAAAGCCCTATCTTGATCTGCTCATCAATCTTTCTCCATTCCTTTGAAAGGCTGAACTCAAGCTTCCACGGCGTCCTCTTTACATTTGCGTTGTACGGGCTGAACCTTCCTGAATATTTTATAGAAATTTCTGGAACAAGCTTTCCGGGAAATAGTTCAGAGAATGCCTTTTCTGCAATGTTCATAGAAACTTACCTTTATTCAAGCAAAACTGCAACTGCAATGACAGTTGTCCACAGCCCTGCTTTATTGCCTTCTGCTGACTGGCATATATGCGATGTCTTGAAGATGTGGCCTGATGCCTTGTATATCTGCTCCCTTTCTTCCCATGCCTTTTCAGAGTCAAACTCAACGCCGAGAGTTGTTGCAAGCATTGTTGCTGCAAGATCTTCTGCGTATTCTCCTGCAATATCTGCCTTTTCGCCGAATGCATGGTGCTCTGAAAGGTAGCCGTATGTGTTGCTGTCTTTCGGCACAGCAACGCCGATTGAAGCTGCAACAAGCCTGTTAGGCTCTTTTGTCTCGTTCCTTGCCATGACGCAGTATGTTATCTGGCCAGCCTCAAGCTGCTTAAGCCCCTCCTCTTTTGAAATCAGCTTTCCGTTTGGAGGGAATATGCTTGAAACATAAACTAGGTTGCATTTTTCTATGCCTGCATTTCTCAGCGCAAGCTCAAAAGAAGCCAGTTTGTCTTTGTGTATCCCCACACCTTTTGTAAAAAAAATTTTTGACGGAACTTTCATTTGTTTTTTGCAAAATATTTAGTATCTTATTTAAACTTTTTTATTTTTGAGCTAAGAAATCTGGAACCTTAAAATTGCAGCTATTTTTCCCATGTCCCTGAGCTGCACCCCTTCCCTTGTCTCTGTCGATATAATCCTTGTCTCTGAGCCTGTTGCAGAAGCCTTTTCTTCAAGCTCGTCTGATTTTTCATCCTCAAGCTCCTCTGAAAGAAGTAGTATTTCGACTGCGCCGAACTCAATCGCTTTCCTTACCTCTGCCTCGCCGTATGCAACCTTGCCTGGCTCTTCTGCAAGCATCTTGAAGAACCTGTTCATTACCTCTTTCTCTGCAGAAACCTCCTCCTGTGCAAGAACATCCTGCGATTTTTCAAGCAGCTCTGTCAGGCCTGACTCGTCCGTATAGCTGACGTCCTTGATTGCAATAATCTTCTTTTTGACATCCTCTGTTATCTGCGCAGTGTCAAGAAACTCATACTTTGTGTGCCCTGGGCCGCCGAGTATTATGCCTTTCAGGTCCTTCATCTGGAGGAATTCCTTTTTCATCATGTCTGCAATTTTTTTGTAGAATTCAAGAGCAGCACCCTCCCTCAGCCTTTCAAACCTGTGGGCAGACTGTCCTCCTGCCCTTGTCTTGCCAGGGACATTTGAGCTTGCATAGCTCAATGGAACTATTCTTTTGCCTTTCAGCAGTGCAAGAGTGCCTTCTCTCCTGTCCATTACAACAAGGCCGTAAATGTCTTTTGTCTCAAGCATCTCTTCTATAGGCTCTATGACAAACTTCTTGTCGCACCTGTATATCTTAAGGTTGATTGGCTGCGGAGGCTCAATGCTCCACACCCTGACATCCTGCTTGCCTTCCCTTTCGCTTACATTTCCAGAAAAGCATGCAAGGCCGTGCTCAGGAGTCTTTCCTATAATCTTGAGGTGCTGTATCATCCTTTCAAGTGCAGCTATAACATTCTTTCTTGTGCCTGCGCTTTTTATGTTCTCAGCAGTTCCCTGCTCTTCCATGAGCTGGTGTATTACTTTGACAAGGTCATAGCCTGCAGGCACATAAACAGTTACAAGCTCAGTGTGCCTTCCAGAGTATTCACTAAGCTCTTTCACAAGTTTTTTCAGTTTTTTCTTGTCTTTTGTGCTTATGCTCATATTTCATGCGAATAGTGGAGGGTATATAAAATTTGCTTAAAAACAGAAACCCTTATAAAGAAACCCGCTTAAGGGGTATTGGGGGTACAATGAAGATACTAGCTAGCGGAGACATACACGGAGACACAAGGCTGGCTGAAAGCCTGGCTGAAAAAGCAGAGAAGGAGAATGTTGACCTGGTCATACTTTGCGGGGATTTGACATATGCTGAACTCTCTACTGACGGCATAGTTGGCCCTTTTGTAAAAAGGAACAAGAAAGTTGTGCTTGTTCCAGGCAACCACGAGACTGTTGCAACAGCAGATTTTCTTGCCGAGCTTTATGGTGTTACAAATTTGCACGGCTATTCAATCAAGATGGGTGATATTGGCTTGTTTGGCTGCGGAGGGGCGAATATAGGACTATTCAGGATGCCAGAGAATGAGATTTTTGATGTTCTTAAAAAAGGAAACGACAAATTATCAGGCATGAAGAAAAAAATAATGGTAACTCATGTCCATCCAAGCGGTTCAACAATTGAGAAATTCACAACTATTTTTCCAGGAAGCAAAGGCATAAGAAAGGCAATTGAGGAATTCAAGCCAGACTTCCTTTTATGCAGCCATGTTCATGAAGCCGAAGGCATTGAAGAAAAGATAGGTAATACAAAAGTCATTAATGTCGGCAAAAAAGGAAAGATTATCGACATTTGACAGCCGATTTTTGGAAAATGTATAAGCCAAAAATACTTAAGAGCAGGAACGGCGGGAGTGCAATAGATATGGTCCAGTCAAAGCACCCCGTGCTTACACATGTGGCTTGGATTAATCTTATCAATGAGCTTAGGCAGCTTGGCCTTGAATCAAAACTTCAAGGTCCTATGCTTGATATTGGCTGCGGAGATGGTTCTTTTTTAGCTGGCTTGAAGATGCATGACAATCAAATAAGCATATACGGCATTGACTCTGATCTGGACTGCCTTAAGTTTGGAAAATCAAGATACGGCAGGGCTGCAAAATTTGTTAATGCAGATTTTAGGCGTATGCCTTTCAGAGATGAATCGTTTAATTTTGCATACTCCAACAACATTTATGATGATTACAGGACTTTGTATAATTTTCAGGTTATGCTTGCAAGAGAGATATACAGGATTCTAAGGCCAGAAGGAATTTATATTGTAAACAGTTCTGATCTTGTCAGAAAAGAACTCTTGAAAAATATGGGATTTATTTATATACCTAAACAAAAGTCACATATATTCGTTAAGCCAAAATGAAGCCAATAATTGCAGTTGATTTTGACGGGGCATTGCTTAGGTCGAGGCCTTTTGATGAGGCGCACAAGAACTGGTTCTACCTGATGTCTGTTTTACTGAAGGATGATTCTATAAATGAATACGCAGGCTTGGAAAATTATTTTGATAAAGTACATGAAGTCATGGAAAGGTATCTTGGGAATGTTGAGCACGAGGCAAGGGTAAGGTTTGCAAGAAACCTTTATGCCATGGTTACAGTTGCAGAAGCAAAAAAAGATGACCTTGTTGCTGATTTTGAAAAATACTTAAGAAGCATAAAAGGCAAATACAGGCTGGCGCTTATTACAACAGCACCTGAATCATCAGTCGAGCCTATACTTGAGAAAGTAGGATGCTCTGATTTGTTTGATGTGCTTTACAAAAGCCCTATGGGAAGGCACCCAAACAAAAGGGAATTGTTTGAAGAATTCATAGCTGAATATGAAAAGCCTGTTTTCTACATTGGCAATGGCGACAAGGACATAACAGCATGCAAGGAACTTGGCATTAAGTCAATTTCTGTAAGCTGGGTTTCAGAAAGCAAAATTAAAGGCGATTTTGATATAGCAACTGTAAAAGAGCTTGAAGAAATTCTTTAGCCTTTCATAACGCCCAAAGGAACCAATCTTGCAACTGCATTTCCAATCTCTAGCTCTGTTGAGACTTTTGCAACTTCATCAATGTCCTTGTACACTTGGGGAGCCTCTTCTGCAACACCTTTCCATGAAGATGATACAAGCTCAATGCCTTTCATGTGAAGCGCTTCTCTTACCTGCTCGCCCCTGTATTTTCTCAAAGCCTCGTGCCTTGATGCAAGCCTTCCTGCGCCGTGCGCTGTTGAGCCCCAGCTTACTTCCTCTGCTTTTGTTGTGCCAACCAAAAGATAAGATGCTGTTCCCATTGAGCCGGGTATTATTACTGGCTGGCCAGTCTGCCTGTACACTTCAGGGATTTCCTCTCTTCCAGGGCCAAAGCTTCTTGTAGCGCCTTTCCTGTGCACGCACACAGTTTTTATATCGCCGTCAATCTTGTGCTTCTCAAATTTCGCAAGGTTGTGGCATACATCATAAACCTGGACCATTCCTTCATCAGTGCCCATGACTTTTTTGAATGAGTCCCTTGTCCAGTGCAGAATCATCTGCCTGTTTGCAAACGCATAATTAATTGCGCAGCACATTGCTGCATAATAATCCTTTCCAAGCTCTGAGTTGATAGGCGCATTTACTAATTCCCTGTCAGGAAGATGCTCGAAGCCGTACTTGTCTTCCATTTTTCTTATGTAATCAGAAGCAATCTGGTGCCCCAAGCCCCTAGAGCCGCAATGTATCATTATAGTGATCTGGCCTTCTTTTTCAATCCCAAAAGCCTTTGCAATTTCCGGCTTGTAAATCTTGTCAACTTTCTGTATCTCAAGGAAATGGTTGCCTGAGCCTAATGTCCCAAGCTGAGGCATTCCCCTGCTCAGCGCCCTTTCACTTACTTTGCTTGGGTCTGCACCATCCATCCTGCCGTTTTCTTCTGTCCTTAGCAGGTCTTCTTTAGTTCCATAGCCGTTTTCAAGCGCCCATTCTGCGCCTTTGACAAGAACTTCTTTAAGGACATCCTTTGACAATTTAGTGATGCCTCCTTTTCCAACACCTGCTGGAA
>JAHWHF010000024.1 GCA_019323415.1 Candidatus Woesearchaeota archaeon
GGAATGTATGTGTGCAGGAAGTTGAATGCGATTATCTCCGGGCCTTCAGGCATATTGAATGTCAAAAGATTGATCCAGTTCGGCTCTTTTGTCCTGTCAAACTCAGATACTGCAAAATTCCTTCCGCCTGTCCATCTTGGGCCAATAGTTGTATGGTAATGATGAAAGCCATTGTATCCTCTTGCTTTTGCGCCTGCAAGACTGAATCTTAGGCTTGATCTTGTCCCATTGCCAAACAAGCCCTGCTTTATTGCTTCATTTGGGTCAAGTATATAATCAATTATAACTCTTGAGCTGTCATCTTCTTCCATATGCGCGTCAATGCAAGTGCCCCATTCCCTAAGGCTGTGCCTGCTTGTCTTGTCAAGAAGAAGCTCAAGGCCTTCAGGATGGTCAATAACAACTTTTTCAACATGCTCGTTTTTAAAAGTTGACTTGTCTTCAATCTTGCCAAGCAGTGCTTTTTTCTTTTTCCTTGCTTTGTGGATCAAAAGGTATTCTTTAGCAGTCATAAGTGCACAGCCTGCGCATACTATGCCTGAAGCCATTGACAGGCTGTCAAACTCGCCCTGATAATCAAAAGCCCTTGCAAAATTCATTATTCCAAGCGTGCCAAGCATTGCGCTTGAAGCTGCAAAGAACTGCTGGTCATACTTGCTTCTAAGCCTTCCATACTGGTATGCAAACTGCTTTGCGTTCATAATATGGGTTCATATTTTTTAATTTATAAGCTTTTCTTGGTTTTATGTCACAGAAGGAGTTATTTTTTCTTAGAAGCTTTTGAGAATTCCTTGTCAGCTGCCTCAAAATATTCTCTTGTCCTTTCTTTTATTGACTTGAGAAGGAAAGCATCAATCTTTTCATCAAAAATATTTGTTAATGAGTCATTCTCCATAACCCTGTAATGTGTTGGGGTCTTCTCAATCAAAAAGACTTCCCTCAATCGCTTAAGCTGCCTCCTGAGGTTTGAAGGAGCAATACCAACTAAAGGCAGTTTGTGCTTTTTCCTAAGCGCAATAACCATTTCTTCAACTTCAGGAGCAGTAAGCTTTCTCTCCATTAACAATGCCATAAGAACATCAACAATAACATCTCTAGAATCGCCAGGCTGCAAAAGACCCATGCTTAAGCAAAGCCTTGATACAAGTTCCCTACCCCCAATTTTAAAAGGCCGCTCGTACTTCCTCAAAGTGAGCTCAGCAAGAGCAATATCCTTTGATTTCATACCTAAAAGTTTTAATCTTTTATTATAAAAAGCTTTCTATTCTTAAACATTCAAATTAAAATAGGCTCATATTCTTTGATAAACTCCGGCTGGTGCACCCATTCTGCTGTCTTGGAAACGCTTTCTTCAACAGTCATTTCATCGCCAAGATACAATAATCTTTTGCCGTCA
Organism: Candidatus Woesearchaeota archaeon; assembly: GCA_019323415.1. GTDB lineage: Archaea > Nanobdellota > Nanobdellia > Woesearchaeales > WJKV01 > JAHWHF01. The sequence goes on from JAHWHF010000024.1 coordinate 1,397, forward strand.
AAATAATCAGGTATCTGCCTGAACTCTTCATGCACTGCCTTAAGGTATTCAAAATTGTCCTCTCTCCATTTTTTGCTTTTAGTTTCCCATCTTTTGTGCAGCCTTTCTATTATTGCTTCAAGGGGAGGATTCAGTATAACAATATGCTGCGGCTTTTCATCTTTCTCAAAAAACATTTCAATGATTTTCTCATGAAGCTGGCAGTCATCTTTATCAAGCCAGCCGAGATTAACAAAAGCTCTTCCGTATGCATAGCCGTCATAAAGGCTCCTGTCGCCAAGAATTATTTTCCCAGGATTCTCATCATGGAAATTCAGCATGTCGCAGTATTCCTGGTAATATTTGACTATCTTGCTCTTGTGCCTTCTTCTTGGGTCTTCAACCTTGACAAACTCAAGCCTGTCTTTGTATCTCAAAATATTAGGGGAGGATGACTCCACCCCTTTAATCAAAGAACTTTTTCCTGCGCCGTGCGGCCCTGAGAAGTATATTATCATACAGCCACCTCTGCAGGAAGCCTTAGAAGCTTTTCAAGCCCTGCGCTTTGCTTTGCTGTCAGCTTTTTGTCAGACACAAAGTCATATTTCCTTTCATGCGTCACTGCAAGGCCCATTCTCCATCCTGCTGTGACAGGCGCATTGTTGTACATGCTGTATGTGTATTTTGCAAGGTCAATCATTCCCTGCACAATCTGTGCTTCTGAGTTTCTCTGGAAGCCTCTGAAGCCAGGAATATATCCTCCATACTCAACCTCAAGCTGCCTTTGAATGCCCGATTCTTTTGCTTCTCCTGCTTTTGTAAGGTGCGCCCTTGTTATTGTGAAAGAATAAATCCTTCCATCGTTTGTGTCAAGGATAAATGCATCTCCTTTTTCCTTTCTTATCTTTCCCCTGTATTCAACGCCTTTTTCAGAAGTTGCCTGCCTTATCTTCTCAATGACTTCAGACATTTCTGCAGGAGCTCTTGCCTCTGTTCTCTTTATCACTATGCCTTCATAAGGTATGCCCAGCTGCAATTGAACAACCTTTCCTTTTTCCTTGACATAGTTATTGCCGCATTTCTCAATAACAACAAGCCTTTCGTCATGCTCATCTCCTATGAAATGGTTTGTGCCAATTGCAAAATTGTTCACAGGGTCCTTCAAGAACCTTGTTGCACCGCCGACTGGAAAGTCAAATGCATCAAGATACTGCACAATTGAAGGCTCTTCGCCTTTTCCTGCAGGCGTTATGTCAAACTTTACTTCATATTCTGTCTCTGGAAATTCTTTTGGTATGTCTGCCACATTCTTTATATCGCATGCTTCTGCAAGCTTTGCAATAAATCCTTTTTTCCTTGACCTGAAAAAAGCCTTGTTTGCTGCAAGAAGATCTTCAAGCGAATGCGTTCTTGCAAAATCCTTCATGCATTTCCCCCATTTTGGGTTTGGCTTTCTTTTTGGCCTTTGGTAGGCAGGCCTCTGGTATGCCGGCCTACAGTTGCTGCTGAAATCGTTGTAACACCCTCCCATATTGTTCACCTCCGTTATTTTTAATATGGTTGAGAATAAAGCCAACTCTTTCATGGATTCCAATGTTTGGAACCCTGATTACAGGTATGTGCAGTTTTTGGTATGCTGCGTATGTTTTTTCATGGAAAGCTCTTGCCTGTTCCTTTGTTTCTTTTCTTTGCTCATCCTGCTCATAGAACTGCAATGGCTCAAGAAGGAATGCTGTTGTGTAGTTTGACTCTTTGACTAATGCGCGTATCCTGTTTTCAACATGCGGGCAGTAAGCAAGCAGGTCAATCAATGAGCGGTCAAGAAATGCATTTGGCTCTGCCTGCGACTCAAGCTCAAGCTGTTTTTCAATTACAAGTTCTTTGAATTTTTCAAGATTGTTCCAGGGAAATATCCCGCCGTTCTTTTGCTGCTCTTTGATTAATATTCTTGCAGCTTCAGGAACTGTGCTGTAACCTTTTTCCTTTAGTGCGTTAAGGATAGTTGTCTTGCCTGTGCAAGGCCCGCCAGTAATTATGTATTTTTTCATAATTACTATATGGTGTTTTAGTTTATTTCATTATTATTTGACAGAAATATGTTGTAGTGTTTAACAAAGCTTAAATAGTGGCATTTGTTATTTGCATGTATGTTAGAGAAGGGGGTTGTTAAGAAGATTAATGATTTTGTCTTTGCTAAGCCAAGGACTATTCAGGAAATTTCTCATATTATTGGAAAGAGCTGGATAACAACAGACAGGTATATTGAAAAGATAGCAGCTGAAGAAGGAACTGTATCTGTAAGGACTTTTCGCGGAGGAACAAAAGGTGCATTAAAGATAGTGTACTGGAACCTCAATCCTGTGCAGGCTTCAAGCTTTCAGGAAAGAATGCTTAAGCAGATAGAATCAGGAAGGCACAAAAGCGATTTCAGCGCTTCTGAGATTTTCCAGCATGTTGATGAAAAGAAAAGAGAGGCATTCTATATAACAGACAACAGGTATCATGAAAAAGAAAACTATGAAGACCTTAAGAAGCTGCTTATGAATGCAGAGTCGCAGGTACTTTCATTCTCAGGCAACCTTACTTTCTGCAATATAGGCAATGGAAAGAAAAAGATATTTGATGTTATTGAGTTTTTGGCTGAAAAAGGAGTAAAGATTAAGATATTAACGCGTGTTGAGCTTGCAGGGCTTGAAAACATAAAAAAAGTACTTGCACTCAATGAGAAAATAGGCAAAGATGCAATTGAAATAAGGCACTGCTACCAGCCTTTGCGTGTCAATATTATTGATTCAAAGATTTTAAGCCTGAAAGAAGTAAAAGACCCGAGATATTTCTCAGAAGGCGAGCTCAAAGAGCCAATAAGCATAATATACAGGATTTATGACGAAGAATGGGTTGAATGGATGCAGAAAGTTTTCTGGAACCTTTTCAGGACATCTGTATCAGCTGAAAAAAGAATAAAAGATCTTGAGCAGATAAAGAAATTCTAAACCTTGTCAAAATAAGCATTGATTTCCTTGTCTTTTATTTTGAACTTGTCTGAATGCGCGTGCTTTTTAGCAGGCGCAAGCTCTGATATTGACAATAATGATGCTCCTATCTTTTCCTGTATAGCAGGCTTCCATTTGACAAGCATGTCTGCAAGCTCGCCGTCAACCTGTATGAGTATTGAAATCTTGTCAGCTTTCTCAAGCCCTGCCTTTTTTCTCATGCTCTGGACAAATCTCATGACTTCTCTTGCATATCCTTCTGCTTCCAGTTCTTCTGTCCTTTCTTGGTCAATGTATATTGAGCCTCTGCTGAAAGGCATCTCAAGATAAGGATAAGGAACTTTTTTCTCAATTATAAGATGGTCTTTTGTTATTGAAACATCCCTGCCGTCTATCTGGAAATCAAATGAGCCGTTTGTGTCAATGTGGCTCATTATTGTCTCTTTTGAGTCCATTGCAAGCTTTGCGATTATCTTTGGGCTAAGCTCTTTGAATGCTGGCTGTATTTTTGCAAAATCAGGCTTTACAGTAAGTTCTGTCTCAGGCATTGTCTCAACAACATTCAAAGCCTTTATGTTTGTCTGCTGCATTATTATGTCTCTCATAAGCTCAGCAGCCTTTACTGTCTTCTCATCTTTTGTTGCAACAAGAGCCTCTTTCAAAGGCCATCTTCTTCCTATCTGCGCCTTGTCTCTTGCTGAAAGTATTGACTGTATCAATGTCTGTGATATGTCCATGCTTTCCTCAAGCTCTTCGTTAATGTATTTCTTTTCAGCAGCAGGCCAGTCAAACAAATGTATTGACTCTTCCTTTAATCCGTATTCCTCTTTAAGGTTCTGGTAAATCTGCTCTGAAAGATAAGGCATAACAGGCGCTGAAAGCTTTAGGAATTCCATTAAGCATTTGTAAAGGCAGTACGCGACAACAGCCTTGTCTTCTGTCTCTCCTGTTGCAGCCTTGTCCCTTACCATCTGAATGTATGTCCTGCTTATGTCAAGGTATAATGATTCCAATAATTTCGGGACAGAATGTATTGCATACTGCTCCATCAGCTGTGTAGCTTTCCTTATTGTTGTGTGAGTCTTTGACAATATGTATTTTTCCTCAATGCCGAACATGTCCTCTTCCAATGTGCCGAGCTTTCTTGGGTTTAGCTTGTTGTTCTTTGTAATGTCCAAAAGGAAATTGTGCACGTTCCACAGAACAAAGAAGTTCCTGTAAGTAAGCTGGCACTCATCCCAGCTGAAGTTCATGTCTGTTCCAGCTTCTGAATTTCCTGTAAGATAGAATCTTAAAGTATCAACACCATATTTGTCTATTATCTCGTAAGGAGATATGACATTTCCAATTGATTTTGACATTTTCTTTCCTTCAATGTCATTTATCAATCCGTGCATGTAAACTGCCTTGTACGGGTGCTCGCCAAATGAAACCATTGATGCAACCAATAACAGGTTAAACCAACCTCTTATCTGGTCAGAGCCTTCAAGTATAAAATCAACAGGCCACCATTCTTTTATCAGCTGCTTGTTCTCAGGAAAGTCAAGGCATGTCCATGAGTTTGTTCCTGCATCTATCCATACATCAAGAATATCATGTATCCTTCTTTTTGTTCCGCCGCAGCTGCATTTTATCTCAACTTCATCTATCCAGGGCCTGTGCAGGTCTTTTGGAATCTTTTTTGCTCCAAGCTCTTCAAGGTCTTCTGTGCTTCCTATTACAACATAATCCTTGCACTGCTCGCATCTCCATATAGGAACAGGTGTTCCCCAGTACCTCTGCCTTGTTATAGAATTGTCCCTCAGGTTGTTAAGCCATGAGTTGAAGTTTCTTGAGCCTGCCCATTCAGGCATCCAGTAAACTTTTTTATTATCTTCAATCATCTGGTCTTTCATGTCTTCAACTTTGAAGAACCATTGTTTTGTTGTCTTGAAAACAACAGGGCCATGGCATCTCCAGCAATGAGCATAATCATGGTCAACATCTGTTATTGCAATTAAGTTGCCCCTGTTTTTTAATGCATCAATGAACTTGCTGTTGTCCTTTAATGCATTATATCCTGTGAATTCACCCATTCCTTCAGGGAAATTTCCGTATTCATCTATATTGTTGAAAGGAGGTATTCCTTCCCTGTGGCCGACTTCATAGTCCTCTGGACCGCAGCCAGGAGCAGTGTGTACAAGCCCTGAGCCTGCTGTTATGTCAACATACTCAGAAGACATTATGACTGTGTGCAGCTTTTCTGTCTGCTGCCTAATTTTATCGTACTGGTCTTTTAATGTGTCTTCAAATGGATGTATATATGCAAGCCCCTTAAGCTTGTCTCCTTTGAACTCTTCTATTAATTTATAGTCTTTATCAGCAACTGCCCTTATCACTGGGCCTGCAAGTGCTTTTGCAAGTATCCATACTTCATCTTCAACCTGCGCCCTTACATAGTCAAGCTCAGGGTTTGCCATAACCCCAAGGTTAAAAGGTATTGTCCATGGAGTTGTTGTCCATATAATCAGGTATTCGTTCTCTTTATCTTTGACTTTGAATTTTACAAAAATAGACTTGTCCTTTACTTCTTTGTATTCAAGCTCATGCTTTGCAATAGCTGTTGCGCAGTCAGGGCACCATGTCATTACCTTAAGCCCTTCATACAGCCTGTTGTTCTCATGAGCTTTCTTGACAAGCCACCACTCGCCTTCTATGAATGTCTTTGTTATTGGCATGTACGCGTTTTCAAAATCCATCCAGCAGCCAAGCTTTATGAAATCCTGGTTCATCTGCGCTGCTGACTCTTTTGAGAATGTTATGCATTCCTTTACAAACTTCTCCATGCCGTATTTTTCAATATCCTCTTTAAGCTTAAGCCCGAGCTTTGCCTGCACCTTGTGCTCTGTAGGCAGGCCGTGCATGTCATAGCCAGCCCTGTCCCATACTTTGAAGCCCTTCATCCTTTTGTATCTCAGGACCATATCCTTCATTGCATAGTTCCATGCCTGGCCTATGTGGATTCTTCCTGATGTGTAAGGTGGGCCGTCAAGAAAATAGAACTTTTCTCCGTTCTTGGTCTTCTTTTTAGCTTTATCGTAAATCTTCTTGTCTTTCCAGAAGGCAAGAATGGATTTTTCAACTATTTTGTAATCATATTTGTTAATAGCCATATTTGCTGGAAGAAGCAGTGCATTTAAAAAGGTTTTGGAGCAAAGCTTTTATAAGTTGGTTCTGATTCGGGTGTTTTATGGGGGAACATGACTGCCTTGAAAGCCTTGTAAAGATTGCAACAAGCAGGCTTGGCTCTGCAAGGGCATTTGCACTGAACTCTGACTCAAAGCATTTCACATGCTACCAGTGCAGGGTATGTTCTGAGCTTTACATAGGCGATTCGGCAAAAGAAAAAGTCACAAGGTATGAAGGTGTAAAGACTGCAGCTGAAATCAAAAGGCAGCTTCCAAAGCTTGACTACAAGAAAGCAAAAATTTATCTGTCCTGATTTGCGCGTATTTTTGAATTCTCATATTCTTCAGCAGATGTGTAAAAGTTGCAGAACTTGTCAAGATTGACTTTTGCGAGCATACTATCAAGACTGTGCGCCCTGCCCTGCCTTCCATCTATTATCTTGGCGTGCTTGTGCTTCAGGAAATGATAATGCGCAAGCCAGAATGAGACATAGTTTACTGTCTTTGATGTTATGCTTTCTATGTTTGTTATGTCAATAACAATATCCTCAATTGTAAGCGCCCTTACATCACCAGGCAAAGGAAGGTCGATGTCGCAGAAATGGCTGCCTGTGCCCAGCTGGAGTATTGAATAGCCTTCTCTTGGGATTAATTTGTAAGGCCTGTTTTCCAATGATGACTCATATTCTGCCAATGAGCTGAACACTTTTATATGGTCTTTCTGCAATCCTTTCAGCAGATCTTTCAGCCTTCCAGTTGTGTCAACAACATTTGCTATCCTGTTTTCTGCTTTAAGCATCCTTGTAGAAAGATATGCCATAATCCTGCTTGATATTGACTGCACTTTTGAAATGTCAATAACAAGCTCTTCTGCTGCCAATGCTTCAACTTTGTCAGGCTCATCAAGCTCATGGCCCAGTGTGCTTGTTGTAGTTAGCTCAAGCAAAGTGTAATCAGTGAATTTCTCTGTTCTGTACGGCATGTTGCAATGATATTTCCAATATGCTATAAATGTTTTGGTTATTTCAGAAGTGATCTTAATGCTTCAATGCCCTGTATTATTTTTGGGCAGTTGTTTTTTACGAATTTTATTTCTTCTTCTTTTGTCTTTGGAGGATTGTTTTGATAATTGGTTAATGCTTCTTGCCCGTTGTATTCAACAAAAGCCATTCTTGCCCCAAAATCATCTTTTTTCAGCAGGCAGGCGTCTCCTGTGACTGCTGCTATCTTGTTGTTCATCAATTCATTCTCTAGTTCATTTGATGTTTTTGATTTTAATTTTGATTTGTCTTTAAATTGCAAGAAGAGGTAAAAAGTACCTTCCGGCATTGTTGCGTTTAGTCCTGGAATATTGTTCAGTTGTTCGCTGAAGTACGTTCCAACTATTCGATGTATGTTTCTTATATTATGATAATATTGTTTTAGCTCTTCATGGTCCTGGTATGCTGTTATGCCTGCATATTGTATTGGCGTTGATACATTTGTATAGACAATGGCAGCTATTTTCCTGAAAGAGTCTTTTAGTTCTTCAGAAGAATCTTTTGGAAGAATGCAGTAGCCAAGCCTGTACCCTCCTGCGCTCCTGTCTTTAGAAATGCCGTTTGTTATGAATGTTCCTTCTGGGTATATGAGGCCCATGCTTGTAAAATTATTGAATTCAAATGTTGTCAATACATATATCTCATCTGCAATAATGAATACATTATGCTTTCTGCATATTTCTGCTATTGCTTCAAGTTCTTCTCTTTTGTATAATTGCCCTGTTGGA
>JAHWHF010000025.1 GCA_019323415.1 Candidatus Woesearchaeota archaeon
ATAAGAAGTGCGGACAATCCTACCAACAAAATGAATGCATCTATCACCATCACACTTAAAAAAACAAAAAAGTTTATAAAGATTCTTATGAGTTTCCTTAGAAAACAAAAGGGGAAATGAAATGAGTTTTTGGCCGCCTTTGATTGTGGGAATTCTAAGCCTATTCATAATAATGAAATCTGCAGGCTATGCCATAAGTGCAATCTCAAATTATGCAAGAAAAACAGGCATTTCTGAATATTTTGTAGGATTTGTGATTGTCGCGATAGGAACATCTTTCCCTGACATATCAACTGCAATATTTGCATCTCTTGCAAAAGAAAGCTCAATGGTAATTGGCGAGGTAATGGGTGCAAACATTATTGACACAACAATTGTCTTCGGCCTGACCGCAATATTCGGCGGGACAATATTTGTAAAGGAAAAGATGATCACAAAAACAATTCTCCCTCTTCTTGGCATGGTTATTCTTCCTGCAATCCTCTGCCTTGACGGCGTGCTTTCAAGGGCTGACGGAATTATACTTATTGTTGCATTCGCAATATACATGTATTTCCTTGTTCTCAAAGAAGGCACACTGGGGCATATGAAAAAGAGCATACCTTTGAAAGATATTTGGAAAGACATTATTGTGTTTGGAGGAACGCTTGCTGCACTTCTTCTTGCTGCAAGATGGTTTGTGCTTTCCGCTATTTCACTTTCGCATATACTTAATGTCCCTGTTTTCCTTATGGGCCTTTTGTTTGTATCTCTTGGGACAACACTTCCTGAGATAACAGTCAACCTTAAGTCTGTGCTCAGAAACCATTCAGGCATTGCATTCGGCGATGTCCTTGGAAGCGTGCTTGTCAACATAACCCTTGTTCTTGGCATTGGCGCCATAATCGCGCCAATAGAATTTGACAGGTTCAGGCTGTTTGTCAATTTCGCCATAATGCTTTTTGGGGTCATACTTGGCCTGCTGTTTATCAAGGGAAAGAAAATAACATGGAAGCACGGCTTAGTGCTTATTGCACTTTACATCATATTCCTTGCAACGCAGTTCATAATACAATGAAAATAATATTCTCGCCCCATCCTGATGACGCTTTCCTGTCATTGGGCGGAGCAATACATGAATGGGTAAAATCAGGAGAAAAGGTAAAAGTTGTTGATTTCTTTACAGTCAGCAATTATACAAACAGGGGCATACTTGACACAGAAGAGGTTACAAAAACAAGAAAGCTTGAAGAAGAAAAAGCAGCACAATTCGAGAATGTTGAAGTTGAATTTCTTGATTTCAAGGACTCTTTCCTGAGAGGCTATGATGATTTTCCTTATCCAAAAGACATAAGATGGGATATTGACACTGAAACTCTCCAAAAAATCAAGGAAGAGATAATTAAAAGGGCAGAAGAAAATGAATGCTATTTTCCATTGGCAATAGGAAGCCATGTAGGGCATTTGCTTGTAAGGACAGCTGCGCATGACTTGATCAAAGAAGGAAAAATCAAGCATTATTTTTTTTATGAAGACCTTTTCTATGCAGCAGAATACCCTTTTGAGTCAGGCTTTGCAAAAGAAATGGGCCTTGTTCCTCACCTTATAAAAATAGACATCAGCGAAAAGGAGAAGGTTCTGCATGTGTACAAGTCGCAGAGGGACAGCCAGTGGGAGCTTATAAAGCCGTACTCATATTCATTGGGCGATGAAGGCTTTTACGAGCGTGTTTGGGGATAAATTTTTATATCCCCCCAGCTAAACTCTTTTTATGGGGGTAAAACATCTTGCAATTCTTGTAAATACTGAAAAACAGCAGTATGACGAGGTTTTTCAGGCAATAAAAAACATCTTAAAAGTGCAGGTTAAAAAAGACATAAGGATAATGACAATAGGCCTGCCAGTGCTTCCTGACGAGGCGCTGAGGGAGTTCTTCAAATTCTATCTCAAGAAAGATTATTTTGACAATGAAAAAATAAAAGTGTCTATTATAGGAAAATGGTATGACCTTTCTGCTGATGCAATTGAAGAGCTGAAAAAGATAATTGACGAGACAAAAGACTATGACAGCTACTTCCTGAACTTCACAATCAACTATGACGGCCAGGAGGAGATTGTTGATGCATGCAAGCTTATGTGCAGGCAGGTTGTTGCAGGCAAGCTTAATCTTGAAAAAATAGGAAAGATGTCAATCAAAGACAATCTTTACTCTTCATACTTTGTTCCTCCTGAACTTATTATTTCAACAGGAAAGGAAAACAGGCTAAGCGGATTCTTGTTATGGGATTCAGTCGATTCTCAGATTATGTTCACAGGCAGTGACTTTTCAGAGCTTGGCGAAAGCCAGCTTTTGGAAATGCTGAAAGTATTCTAAATTCATAATCTTTATATATTAAGAGCACAACAAAAAAATTAAAAGGTGATAGATTGAAAGGCAATGTTGCAATAGTTACAGGGGCAAGGCAGGGAATCGGCAAAGGCATTGCACTTGCACTTGCAAAAGAAGGATGCAATGTTGTTGTTTCTGATTTGGTTGTTGATGACTGCCAGAAAGTTGTTGATGAGATAAAGCAGCTTGGCGCTGATGCTCTTGCTGTAAAATGTGATGTTTCAAACAAGTCAGAAGTTGATGCAATGGTTAAGTCAGCAATAGAAAATTTTGGAAAAATTGATGTTCTTGTGAATAATGCGGGGATCTTCCCCTTTAAGCCTTTCATGGACATGGCTGAACAAGATTGGGACAAAGTTCTGAGTGTGAACTTGAAGAGTGTCTATCTCTGCTCTCAGGCAGCAGCGAAAGAAATGAAGAACGGGGGCAGGATAGTCAACATCTCTTCAATAGCATCACTCATAGGCTTTCCCCAGCTTGTGCATTACTGCGCATCAAAGGGAGGCATAAACGGCTTGACAAGAGCTCTTTCGCTTGAGCTTGCGCCAAAGATAAGGGTTAACGCAGTGGCTCCTGGGGCAATAGACACACCCGGCGCATCTGCAGGCGCTAACCCGCAGGTTCTTGAGCAGACTGTTGCTGCAACGCCTTTGAAAAGAATGGGCAGGCCTGAAGATATTGCAAATGCTGTTGTATTTCTTGCATCAGAAAAGTCTGATTTTGTCACAGGTGCAGTTCTTGTTGTTGACGGCGGCATGACTGTCCAGTAAGTCTATAAAAACATTTATAAAACAATTCAAAATCTTAC
>JAHWHF010000026.1 GCA_019323415.1 Candidatus Woesearchaeota archaeon
ATGAACGCAGTTCCTTTGCCAGGCTCTTTGCTCAAGGAAAAGCTTGACCTTGAGAAAAGGATATTCCCGCTTGAGACAGTTGGCTGGGACAAATATGACGGCTCTTTCCTCTGCTATGACCCGCGGCCTGAAGGAATAGACCCTTATGAGCTACAGGCAGTCCCAAGGATGCTGATGAAACAATGGTATGTGGGAAATTTCCTGAACAGGACAGTGAATTACGGCAACTGGATAAACTGGGCATAACATGCATCAATCGGTTTTTTGATACAGTTCGGCTTGTTTTATAACAAACGCTTTATTGACTCTCTGGTCAGGAGAAGCAGGGAGAAAAGCATGGATGAGCTTCTTCCAAAAAGGCATATTTTCCATGCTTCGCTTGTCAAGACATGGGATGACATGAAAAGAGGGTGGAGAAACTTGTTTGTAAGGACTTACGGCTCAAAGATTATGCAGAACTGGCTCAGGGAATACAAGAACAGCAATTATGATCAATCATTAAGGAAATATCTTCGCGACAACAAAACATTTGAAAATCAGTGATTTCTGGCAAAAATTATATATATCTAACATCAAATTCGTGCTTTATGCCGGAAATAGCCATTGACAGCAAGAACCTGCCAGAGAAAAAGTTCAAGGCAGGGCCTATTGCAGTTGCAGTTTGGAGAAACAAAGGGGAAAAAGGCACTTATTATTCTGTATCGTTTGAGAAAAGGTACAAGACAGACAAAGAGGAATGGCGCTCAACAAAGACACTCAACATGAACGACCTTCCAAAGGCAATTGTTGCTCTTCAGAAAGCATATGAATACCTTATTTTAAAGAAAACAGGCAAAGAGATTATTGAGGAAGAGGTGGATGGCGGTGAACTATAAGGTTTTTCAGTGCCATGAATGCGGCACTGTCCAGGCGTCAACAGCTTCTTCTGTTTTCAAATGCGTAAGGTGCGGAAAGACAAAGCTTGTAAGAAAAGCAAAAATACTTAAATCAGGGCTTGATGGCAGGAATGCAGCAATATTTGTGCAGGAATACATGAAGATAAAATGGCAAAACGAGAATCAAGAAGATTAAGCGGAGTTGACGGATTTTTTGATGTCAGCATAGGAGCTCTTGATGATGAGCTTAAGTCAATACAGTCAAGCGAGAATTTTGCAAGGACTGTTGTTGAGAACCCTGAAATAGATTTTCTTGCAAGAGTCGCCCAGCAGGTCACAATTCTTGAAGCAATTGCATCAGGCAATCCTGATGAGGACAAAGCCAATGACGATTATGCAGGCAACATATATTTTTACAAGGCAGGCAAGAGAAAAGGCACTTTCAACGAAAGGTCGCTTTGCACAAGCTCAAAAGGTTTTTGCGATGAGATAAAAAACAACCCAGACTATTCAGGAAACCCGCTGATGGTTATGTTTGCAGAAAAAATAAAAAAGCTGTATGAAAAGATTACTGGCCAGGAATTATACCAGAAGACTGTTCAGGTTCGGGCTTAGCCTTTTCTTCTTCAATGAATTCTTTTTCATATAATGTTGCATGGCAGTGCCTGCATGTCATCCTGACTTTTTTGCTGTGCAAAACTGAATCAATTGTTGGAGGCCCGACAACTACCTGTTTGCATTCTGGGCAGCCGTATGCAATGTCCCTTGTCCTCCAGTCCATGCCCCTGTCGCGCACTGAATACCTGTCAAAGCCCGGCAATGAAGAGTGAGGCTCGTGCGTCCTCAAAAATGCCTCATACCTGAAAGGCTTGAATTCTATTATCCTGTAAGCTGCATTGAATTGCTCTAAGCTTGCATATATTTTTCCTTCAAGCTGTGCAGGAAAAGCCCATGCCATTTGCTCAAGCTGCTCAAAATACCATATCTGCTTTTCAATCGGTATTGGTTCTGATTTCTTTTTAGTTTTCCTCTTTGCCATCTTGTCTTTTCACTCCATATTGTTTGCATAAACCTGCAATGTATTCAGGAACATTCATCTTAACGCCCGGCTTTAGCTCAAGCTCTAATTCATTGTTGTCCATTCCAAGCTCAAGCGCTTTTGCCAGATTCTCTTTTATGCTGCGTGTTGTATTTTCTATTACTTTCCTGTCATTCGATGTGATAAGCGTTATGCTTACTGAGTCAAAGCGCTCATCCCTGCCCATAGATTCTTCTTTTTGTTTCACATGCAGTTTCATGTTTGATTCATGTGCAACAAGTTCCTCAAGGTCGCTGATTATCTTTAGCTTTTCTTCGTGTGTCTCCTTGTCATATTTTTCCCTGAAGTCTTTTGGAGCCTCAACTCCAAGCAGGTTAAGCGCCCTTACATAATCTGTATCCATAAATCCAAGCTTTCCTTCTGAATAATGAATAGGCCTTTTCCTGAAATACTGCTCAACTTCATCGCCTGCAAAAACCTGCAATCTTCTTCCCTCTGGAAAACCACCTATAAACGGAAAGCAATGCCTCTGCGAAATCAGCCAGCTTTCTATTGTGATTGGCTTTTTTACAAGCGTCCAGTTGTGACTCCTGTAAGACCTGTTAGTCTTGTGAGCATGCCTTGCTGTCGGCAGCTCAATTACAATTGATGTTGGGTCATACCTGAAATCAGAATCCAGCACACCTATGTACAGGTCAGTGTATGTTTCAGTAATGCCAGAGCCTCCTGGCTTTGGAGGGTCGTAATGGACAGGGTCATAATCCTCATGCACAATTACAAGCACAGGCTTTCCTGCATTGCCCTGCAATTTTTCATAAAGCTTCCTGAACGGCTCTTGTGCTTTTTCTGAATATGTGTGCAATTGGTATAAAACAAAATCAAGAACATTATCTCCTGTGCTTTCGCCTTTTGCTATCTTTGCCCTTATTTCATCTATCTTGTCATTTACAGCAGAACCTGCCTTAGAGCTTGCTTCCTTTAACTCTTCAGCTTCCCTAATATCATCTTCAAGCGCCATAATAACACCCCCTTAGAACCTCTTTTTTCATTGCAATATCATTGACATATTTATTGTTTTCGCATTATTCCTTCAGCAGCCAGCAATCCGCAGCATGCTGCACCTACAATTCCCCTGCTCCATCCAGAGCCGTCTCCTGCAACATATACTCCTTTTTTATTTGTCTCGAGATATTCGTCTGTTGTAAACCTTTTGCCGTGAAACTTTATTTCAGGGCAGTAAAGTAAAGTAGAATCATTTGCAACGCCTTTTACCATCTCATCAAGCTTTTCAAGGCCTTCAATAACATCCAGCACGAACCTGTATTCCATTGCACTTCCTATGTCTCCAGGATTCACATCTGTCAAAGTAGGCACAGGCCTGTGGAATTTGTTTATCCTTTCCCATGTGCTTCTTCTTCCTCTTCTTAAATCGCCGAGCCTCTGGAGAATTGGCTTTCCATCTCCTATGAATGTTGCTTTTCTTGCGATCTCTTTTCCAAACAAGTCGCCGTCTTTCAAAGGCTCTGTAAGCCTGTATGTCACAAGGAATGCAAAGTTTGTGTTATCGCTTTGTGCGCCTTGCTTTGACAATGAATGCCCGTTAACCATGCAGAAGCCGTTGTGGTCTTCCCTTGAAACAAATCCCTGAGGGCAAACGCAGAATGTCCTTACTTCATCTTCATATGTGCTTGTCCTCATTCTTGCCTTGAAATCCCATGAAACTGCGCACACCTCTTCCATAATCTCTTTTGGCACTTCAACCCTTACGCCTATGTCAACAGGGTTATAGCTGTGCGTGAGATTCAGCTGCTCTATTATTTTCTCCAATGTTCCTGAGCCTGCCCTTCCTGTTGCAAGAATATAATGGTCTGCCTTGTATACATTGTCTCCTGCAATAATGCCGTCGTCAAAGCCTGTAACTTCCTGCTCTGTCACTATGGTTGCATTTTTTTGTATGTCTGCAACAATTCTTTTCATAAGTGCAGGAAGCTTGTCGCTTCCTATGTGCGCTTCTTTTGCAGGAATATATTCTATGCCTGCTTTTGCAGCTATAGTTGAAAGCCTGGATTTTCTCTGCACGCTTCCTATTTCCCCTCTTATATTGTATGGAAGCAGTATTTTTTCAACTTCATCAACAAGCCACTGCGCCCTGTCAAGCCCTATAAGCTCTACAAGGTTGTTTCCTGTCCTTGTATGAAAAATAAGCTTGCCGTCGCTCATAAGGCCTGCTCCGCCAACACCATATATAGTGTTGCACGGCTCGCAATGCACGCATTGTGTTTTTTTAGAATAATTCGGGCACTTTCTTCTGTCAATGCTTCTGCCTTTGTCAATTATTGTTACGTCATAATTCTTTCCGAGCCTGTAAGCTGCAAACAAGCCTGCAGGCCCTGCACCAACAATAACTACCTTTTGTTTCATAGTAAATCAAAATCAATAATATCTTCAGGCATTGGCCCTGTCTTCATAAGCGCAAGCTTTGGATAAGGTTCGCCGTCAACACCGTATATTCCTTCAAGATGGTCAATGAAATCATCAAGGAATCTCTTTGCCTCCCCTGTATATTTTGTGTGGTCTTTGTCAAATCCTTCAAGCATATCCATGTGCGTCAGAACTAATCTTGTTGTGCTGTTCAGCATAATTGTCCTTATTGCAGCCTCAAAATCAAACGCACCTATTCTTCTTGGCCTTTTGCTTACAGTGCCGACTTCTCCTCCAAGCTGCCTGTATTTTTTCAGAACCTCTTCATCTGTAAGCTCTCCTTTCAATGGCCCTGGCCCAACTCTTGACTCATAAGGCTTGAATACAGTATAAACATCCCTGACAAATCTTGGCCCTGCCCCTATCTCAGCAAGAAATTGCGGCGAGATAACGCTTCTTGAAGTGACATATGGATATTCGCCGTGCAATAAGTCAAGCTTTCTTCCCTGTGTTCCTTCAACTCCAATATCCTCTCCTTTTTTCAGCCTTCCATGTATTTCTCCTGTAACATCTGTTATGAAATGCTTTAGTTCAGGAACATCTTTTGCAAACACAAAATTAGGTTTTCTTTCAACCCTGTCTCTTAGGCATTTCCCTACGCCTGTGCCAACGCTTCCAATTCCTTTCATGTTGTTGTCTGCGTTTTCCTCGTCAGTGTGCGCCTGTGTTACAATTGCACAATACGGGTCAACTTTTATCCTGCCTCCAACACCTGTTTCTTCAACTTCTCTTAAGAACCAGTCTGTTCTTATGTATGCTCCTGATGGTATCCTCAACTCAACACCTTCAACTGCAAATGCGCATGGCACTGTCTTTAAGCCAAATTTCCTGCCTTTGTACCATGTTGAATGCCCTGCCTGGCATCCCCCTACTTTAAGAACAACAGTATAACCGAGCTTTCCAGCCACATACCTGATTGCATCCCCTTTACCTTCATCTCCGCCTTGTCCGCCTGTAAATATATCTATCATTATTTAACACCCCCTGCTTTGGCTTCAAAGCCGAATATTTAAAGAATTTGTTGTTAATTATTGGTGATTAACGCTTTCCTTCCTCAAGCAATCTCAACAATTTCTGCAGATTAACCTTAATCATGCCTATCCTTGAATCAGAGCATCCATAGAATATGTCAAGTTTTCCTTTTTTGTCAAGCACAGCACCTTCAGGAAAAACAACATTTGGGACATCGCCGAGTGTTTCCCATTGGAACTTTGCCTCAAACAATGGCTTTTTGAACCTTCCAATAACTTTCTGAGGGTCTTGCAGATCAAGCAAAGCAACACCTGCCCTGTATTTCCTGTCCCAGTCAACGCCGTGATAAAATATAAGCCAGCCTTTGTCTGTCTTAATCGGGACAGGGCCTGCGCCTATTGCCCTTTCCTCCCATTTCTGCTTTTGCTCAAGAACAAGATATTTGTCAATATTCTTTATGTAATCTGTCCAGAACTCTTTTTTCATCAAATCTTCAAACTTGTCAAAATAAACAATCTGTATGTCAGGCAGAAACCTGTTCAGCATTGCAAATTTGCCGTTTATCTTTTCAGGAAATAATGCACAGTCCTTGTCCCACAGGAATGAGTCTGGCCCGTTGTATGCAACCTGGCTCTGCCACCTGTTCTTGTATTTCTCATTAGGGCACATGTCAATTGCTTTTGCAACTTCAATGTTAGGTGAAATTATGCCTTTTTTCTCGAAATTCAGCAAGTCATCTGTGACTGCAAGCGCAACTCTTGCATTGTTGCCGTCAAAAGCAGTATAAACAAGATAATATTTGCCGTCAATAAATGTTACTCTTGGGTCTTCAATGCCCTGCTTTTCATAATCTGCGCTCGGTGTTAACAAAGGATTTTCTTTTCTGATAACTGCTTTTTTTGTTATCTCGAGATGCCCGAGGCTTGAAAAATTTGGCTTTTTCACAGCCCTGTAAATTATATGCACAGTCTCGCCTTTCTTGATTGCAGTCGGGTTAAGAACTGCGCCAGACTCCCATGACTGATGGCTTGGCTCAAGAACAAGCTTTCTCTGCGAAATTAGTTTCTCCATGAGTGCTAGAATGGCTTTTTCTTTTAAATATGTTTGGATTTATATCAGGAATTCAAATCCTGCTTTCTCAAATTCTTCAAGAATATCATCAATTGTGCCTTCAACTATGAACTGCCTGCTTAATTCAATCTTGTCTGCATCATAGAACAGCATTGGCATAACAGGCCTTTGTGTTATTGTTTTGCTTTCAGCATCAATGTTGTACTGCTTGTCTTCCCACTGCACTGCCCTGATTGGCGGATGTCTCATGCTTCCGTAATTGATTGCAACTTTTTTCAAGCCTTCTCCATCAGGCATTCTCAATGAGCAGTCTTCCTCGCTTGTCATAACTTCAACTACAGTTTTAGCAACTTCTGTCTTTTGTCCTGGATACCAATTGTCTTTGTACAGCTTAGCCATTTTCTTCCTTTTGTCTTTTTAGTTCTGCCAGTTCTGAGTTTCCCAATAATGCCTGTGCGACATTTTCTTGAACTAAACCTTTTCTTACGCAGTATTTTATTGCATCTGAATACCTGTAATCACTTTTCGGCAGCTTTGAAGCATGAAAGCCGTTCTCAAGAGCTTCTATTGTTTTTCTTGCTATTATCCTGCCGCCGTATTCTTCAACTTTTTGCGCAATGTTCTCGTTGTACGAATTCCTACCCTTGTAATGCTCAAAAAGCTCGCCTATTGTAATTTTTCCTGCAGGAAATCTTGCAAAATAATTGCCGTTGCATATGGCCTGAAGCACAATCTGGGCAAGCTCCTCGTTTGCTTTTATTATTGCAAGATGGGCATCCTCCTGGTCAACACGGCCTTCTCTTGCAAACTGCTTTAGTATTTGCTGAAAAGTATGCTCGCCGTCTCCAGAAATGCAGTAGCCGTGGCCTTTTTGCACGGCATCCAAAACTATTTGCTCTTCTGTTTCCATTTTTTTGCCTCGTCTTCCCTGTCTTTTCTTGCCTGAAGCAAAATGTGCTCAGCATCTGTCTTGTCAATCAATCCCCTTTTTGC
>JAHWHF010000027.1 GCA_019323415.1 Candidatus Woesearchaeota archaeon
CCTATTGTTAAAAAGCCGAAATTTGAAGTTCATGAAACTGAAAGTAATGTGTTTCATTATAGGTCTGTGTTGGGAATAGGTGAAGTTCATAGCGAGGGCATACTTTATGTTCCTTATTTTACTGAAAGTGAGATGGAAGCACTTCAGCAGTTTGATAAAACACATTCAAATTATTGTTTGGCAACTTTGCACGAATGCATAACAAAAAGCTGGACTAGGCAAGCTATAGGAGGCAGTGTTCTAAATTATTTTGCAAATCCGTCTGTTATATTGGATATAACAAAATTAGGCGGTCTAGCACCTTTTGCAGCACATGTCGAACAATATATGCGAGAAGGCAGAGTTGCATTAATGGGTGTTTTTACAGGTGAATTGGGCAGGTTTATTCAGGCAGATGATACATTTCACTCTCTAGGAGACCTTAGCTCTTCTTATTCGCCCACAAAACTTACAGTAAAGGCAGATGAAATAGAGCAAAAAGCTAATGTTGAAGTTGATGGAGAAATAAAGGGGTTTGAACCGTTATGAAAAAAGATTACTGGCAGGAACATCCGGAAGAGCTGAAAGGCCAGCCAAAAAGGACTATTGCAGATTATGTTGAGGCAAATGGTATTCTAGTTCCAAGAAGATTTGATTCTTTGGAAGAGGCAAGACGCACTAAAAAAGCAGTTATTTTGAGAAGCGAGCATCCGCAGGAATATGCTGGTGTTTCTGGATTATTGCACAGCCCGGAATTATCTTCCGTTATGATTCAGGAGTCAAAAGACAAGCCACCAAAAGATCTTTTTTTTAGTCCCCGTGGTTTGAACTTAGTTGAAGATGTTAAAAATGCATATTTTGAATTTCAAGATAATGTGCGTGGTAAAGCAAATTATCTGCAATATTGCAATTTTCTTGGAATAAGCCCCGAAAAGTTCAAGCGTGAAGCATCATTCTCTGTTTGGCAATTGTTACCAGGCTATAACAGATTTGTTATTGCAGATTCCGCAATTCATGGAAGATACCACATAACAACTAGCTGTTATAAAGATGGTTCAATGTACAACTACACACTTATTGACAATGGAAAAATTACACAGCAGTATGGCACATCCTTAACACCAGAATTGATAGAGGGGTTGGAGAATTTGATCGGGCTTTATGAACGCATTCGGCATTTGAGCAGGTTTGACCAAAACCATTGCCCTATTTTGGAAATTCAGACAGCAAATGGAAAACATTATTTTTTGCAGTACCACAGGTGCAGGGATTTTGAGCCTGCAGAATTTGTCTTGGACAGAAAGCCAGATGAAGATGAAATTGCTGCTCCTTTTTTAAGAGGCGTGACATCTAAAGAAGGCATGCACTGCAAGACAACTTTAGTCCATGCAGGCAGCCACAGGATTGAGTTTAATGTTAATGTGGATGAGGAAGGCGCATTTGATATGCATTATTGCAAGGTTTTTGCTGAGTTGATGGCAAGAAAGCGAAAACTGCAGCTAATCCCGATAAATTCAGATGGAAATATAACTAACCGCTTAGTTAAATTTGTAGCTTGCCATGATACAATAACAAAATTGTTCAAGCCGCAGGTTTCAATTCCTATTAATGAATATCTTTTGTTTTCTCGTACAGAATTCTTGAAGATGCAAAGAAAAATGGTGGAAACCAATCAAAGTCAATATATGGACTTGTATGTAATATCTGATGGAAGAAAAGCATATATTAAAAGAATAAAATAAAAAAAATTTTAATCAGTTTTTTTGCTTCTGAAAGAAATAAACTAATATCTTGGCTTTTTTCTTTTCTGGTAGCAATCTTTGCAGTAAACAGGTCTGTCCTGTGCTGGCTCGAATGGAACTTCACATTCGTTGCCACACTCAGCGCAAACTGCCTTGTGCATCTGCCTTGGGCCCATATCTCTTCGGCCGCCTCTTGAATCTCTCAAGGTATTCCCCCTCCTGGTATCTAACAGGAAACTTATTTGTTCCCTGCAGGACACATCTTAACAGCCTCTGTTTATAAATCTTTGCTTATATTCGAATAAATTTAAAAGCAGGTTGCATATTCCGCAAAAAATGGCAGATTTCAACAAGATATTCACGCGAAAGCCGGTAATTGGCATGATACACCTTGCAGGCGCTGAGCCAGTTTCAGCAGCTCTTCATGAGATGGAGATTTATGAAGCAGAGGGCGTTGACGGCGTTATTGTTGAGAACTATCACGGCACAGATGATGATGTTGAGCTCACACTTAAGCAAATGTCGAGGCTTGAGACAAGGCTTGTTGTTGGAGTCAACATACTTCCAAATGAATTTAGCAGGTCATTCAGGCTTGCAAGAGAGTACGGCGCAAAGTTCATACAGCTTGATCATGTTGCAGGCACATACAGGGAAGGAAAGCTGCAGCACGATTCTTACAGTTTCATGAGAAGAAAGCATAATGATATGGCAGTTCTTGGCGGGGTCTGGCCAAAATATTACCATCCTGTATCAGGCTCTGAGCTTTCGCATGACATAAGCGAGGCAGTCACAAGGGCAGATGCTATTGTTGTTACAGGCCAGGCAACTGGAAAAGAAACCCCTTTTGAAAAAATAAAAGAATTCATTGAGCTTGTGAACAACAGAAAGCCTGTTGTTATAGGCGCAGGGCTTAATGTTTCAAATGTTTATGAGCAGCTCAAGCTTGCGGGCGGCGCAATAGTTGGCAGCTGTTTCAAGCCTGCAGGCAACACGCACTCAGCAATTGATGCAAAGCTTGTAAGGGATTTTGTTTCAGAAGCAGACAGGGCAAGATAGCTATCTTTTTCTCAGCCTTGGAGACAAATATACTGCAACAAGAGTCATAAGGTCAAGCACATTGTGCTGAAGGTTTTTTTCAATAACACTTGGCTGGCCGTTCTGCAGCCAGTTGTGGTAAAGCAATGGAATTTCCCTTCCAGGAATATCCTCTCTTGTGTCCTTGTCAAACAATTCGTATAGGTGCCTTAGCTTTAATGATGCAAGGTTGTGCCTTTTTCTTGCATTTGACCTGACAAGCTCGTTGTAAAGGTCAGTGTGCTTTTCATCATCAAGCCCGTTCACCATCATGTTTGCAACAAACCTTTCTTTTGTGACAGGATAGTCATATGTCCTGCCGTTGAAAGTCACAATTTCTCTTGACTTTTTCTCAAGCTCTCTCAGCCGCCTGAGTATTGGCTCTTCCTCAAACGGGTTTCTTGCAAAGTTCAGCTCAAACATAATGTCATTTTTCTCCCTGTATGCAAGGCCGTTAAGGAATATGAGGTTCTTTCCAATAAAATTCCTCTGGTGCGGATAAGTGCTCCAGCCAGTGCTTTCAAGGTCAAAGAACAGGACATCTTCAGGAACATTTTTGATTCTTTTCTGTATGAATCTTTTGATTGTTGATTTTGGAAGAGACCTTAAAGGTATTCGCCACTGCATGAACCTTCCGCAGTCATTTTTTGCAACCTTTGCCTGTGTTGAATAAGTCTCAATTGGCTTTGGCATCTCAGCTTTCTTGTCTTTCTGCAGCCTTTCAACAAGCTCTCTTGTTACCATGTCAATGAACCTGAACTTCGGCTCCTGGCATCTTCTTATCAGGACATGCGGCTTTTCAACAATCATGTCATATGCCCTTAGAAGGTCGTCCCTTGAATATACATTGGTGCGCATATAGCCTTCTTTTTCAAGCTGCTTTAATGCAACATCAATGCTTTGCCTGAAATCCCACGAGCTCATAACATGCACATCTGTATCTGATAGTGCTTCAACAATTTTCTCAAGAACATCTGCTTTTGAATGAAGGACAAGTGTTTTCTTTGAAACTTTTGAGCCGTCTTTCAGCCAGTGAAGCTCCCTTCCTGAATTTACAAACCTCTGCCTAAGCTCTTTTATTGCCTGGCTGCTTGCAGTCCTTAGGTTCTTGACTTCAACCATCCCTGTTTCAGTCTTTGACTCAACCATAAGGTCAGCATATACCCATGTATCCCCTTGTTCAGAAGGATAGAATTTCA
>JAHWHF010000028.1 GCA_019323415.1 Candidatus Woesearchaeota archaeon
CAAACCTTGAAAAATTATAATCTCCGACAAGAACATTTATTGTAAGATAAACATCGCTTCCTGACTCCCTCATCCTTACAAGCTCACCTATTGCAGAAAGTATATGCCTGAAACTGCCTTTTCTTTTTGTAATCCAGTCGCATTCACTCTCATCATTTGTGTCAAGCGATATGTAGAAATATTTGGCGCCTCTTTCAACAAGCCTCCTGTACAATTCAAGGTTTGCAAGCCCGTTTGTTGACATTGATGTCTGCATTCCTTTTGACTGCGCAAACTCAACTATATTCTCAAGCCCTTCAAAGACTGTAACTTCACCGCCAGTCACATGCATATACTTGCATCCCTGGCCAGCCCATTGTGAAATAAGCTCTTTTGCGCCTTCAACTGTAAAGTCAGGCTTCCTGTAATTTGACCTTCTGCAGTAAAGGCAGTCCATGTTGCACCTTTCTGTTAAAAAAAGAACTCCCCTGCCGTTCATCTGCATTGCAGGCCTGAATTCTGCCATGCATTTTGCAGCTTCATGCGCCCTTTCAATGTCAACACTGTACGCATCCATGCTTCCAAGCCTGTTCTTCCAGTGCTGCATCTTTAAGAATTTCTCAAGAACATAATATTCCTTTGAAAGCTCATGCTTTTCAGGCATATGCACAAAAGATGAAAAGCACGTGTCACTCATACCATTGTAATGCACCCTGTAGAACTTTATCTCACCAACATTCCTTCTCAGCTCTTTCTTGAACTCCCTTATGCGCTCAACATCAATTGTTGCAGGGTCAAGAACAATGCATTTTGCCCTGTTGAAATATTTCCTGCTGTCATTTGCCAGCCAAAGGTAATTTCCAGGGATACTGGCTTGGCTTATAGGTGCGAACCTGTAAAGGCTTATAGAAAATGCCTCATAATCATCAATGTCATGCTCAGCTGAGACGCGTACATGCTTTTCATCAAGAAACTTCTTTATCTTCTGCTCAAGCGAAAGTCCTGAAGGCTTTATCAGCACAAAGGGCCTTGCGCTGAAATCATGGCCATCATGCGTTATCCTGCGGGAATACAGCCTGGCATATTTGTCAATGTCAATAGAATCAATATTTACATCTTCAGGAAACCAGCTTTTCCAGAACTCAGCCCATGTAAGATTGCCTGCTCTCCACACTAGCCTCTTCAACAGCTTGTCCATGCATTACCCCCGCTATACCCCAAAGCAGGGTAGGCAATAAGAATATATAAATTTATATATGAAATGCCAATTTTATAGCTTATAATTTGAGGTTTTTTTTAATAAAATGATACCGCAAGAACAATTAGATAAAATCAAGGAAGAGCTTGACTTCTGCAATAGGCCAGTATTCTTTTTCCATGATGACCAGGACGGCTTGTGCAGTTTCCTGTTATTATATAGATATGCGCAGAAAGGCAAAGGCGTTGTAATAAAGACAACTCCAAAGCTTACAAAGGATATTTTTGCAAGAAAAGTTGAGGATTATGGCGCAGACAAGGTCTTTATACTTGACATTGCAATGGTTGAGGATGATTTCTTTGACGCTGTTAAAGTGCCTATTATATGGATAGACCATCACGAGCCTGTAAAAGTGCCTTCAAAAGTGCAGTACTATAACCCAAGGCTTGAGAATATTGACGAATACACTCCCGTAACATACTGGTGCTATCAAATTGTGCACAGGGATTTGTGGCTTGCAGTTGTAGGATGCATAGGCGATGCATATTATCCTGACTTTATGCTTGAGTTCAGGGAAAAATATCCCGGCTATGTTGATATTGAGTCTGAGAACTGCTTGGACATATTGTACGGAACAAATCTTGGCATATTAATCAAATCATTCTAATTTTTGCTGAAAGGAAAAACAAAAGAGGTTCTTAAGGCTGTAAAAATACTTACAAGGCTTGAGCATCCTGACGAGATTCTTGAGCAGAAGTCTGCAGCAGGCAGGTTCATTTACAAGCATTTCAGTGCAGTTAATGATATTTATGCGCCTATGCTGAAAAAGGCGCTTGAGACAAAGCCTGAAGGCGGGGTTTATACTTTCATATATTCAGACTACAGGATGAGCATAACAAAAGACCTTGCAAACGAGCTTTCGCACAAAATGCCTGACAAGCTTATAGTTATTGGAAGGGAAAAGTCAGATGAGGTAAAGCTCAGCCTGAGATGGAACAAGAACATAGTTCCTGTTCTTGAGAAAGCTCTTGAAGGTGTTGACGGCTATGGCGGCGGGCACAAGTATGCATGCGGAGCTGCAATCAAGAAGAATGATTTCAAGAAATTCATTAAGCAGCTGAAAGAGAACATATGATTATTTTCTGAGCTCGTTTAATAGTTTAGTCAAACTGTAATTTTTCTTCATGCCAATCAAGCCCTGGTCTGTCATCTGTTTTGCAATATCAATTCCCTGTGCAATATAAGTGTTCCAGCACCTGACATTGCTTTCTTCAGACTCCATCTGCCTTAGCTTCATTGTCAATGTCCCGCACATGTGCATGTTCTTGAACAATGAAGAATAATAATATCTCTGGAGTTTTTCACAGAAATCAGCATTGTCAATATCTCTTGTAAGCTGCATATGGAGATTCAATAAGTCTAGCTTATCGTGGAAAGAAAAATCATAAAGGCAGAAATCAACAAGATTAGAAACATCCATTTCCCACAATCCGTTGCACAGCCGCTCATAATCAATTATGCTGCCATAATCGAAGTCATAAG
>JAHWHF010000029.1 GCA_019323415.1 Candidatus Woesearchaeota archaeon
CCCTTGAAAAGTCAATATCAAGGTGTGTCTTTGCCTTGAAAAGCTCATTAACAACTGCAGTTATGTTAGTATCGTGAGCCTGGCCGCCGAGTATTAGCTGGACTGCCAGCTCTGTAAGCGACATCCTGTCAGGAAACTTCTGTGCCTCCTGCTTAAGTGCATGTTTATCAGCCATAAATACCCCCGGAAAGCGGGTTAAAAGAACAAATTTAAAAATCTATCTGAGAATCAGACCATCTTAAGCTTGCCAGTAATCTTATCAATTTCTTTTTCATCTGCAGGCCCTATTCCAAGGCATGTTGTTGTGCCAGGTGCTAAAAAAGTCCTGCCTGCGTCTTTAATCAGGCCAACTGGCAGTTTTGCATCTTTTGCTTTTTCAAAATATTCCATCAATTCTTTTTCATCAGCGACTTTCAATGCAATCTTTTTCATGCCTTGCTTTGACCATTCCTGGACCATCTTCTGGCCTGCGTTGATTGCAGCCTCTACACTAGCATGAGCTACCTGAACACTCATTTTTCCTTTAGGCATTTTCAAGTCCTGCCTTACAAGAATAACCTGCTTTAAGCTCATTTTACCTCAATTGTGTAATGGAAATAATCATCCCATGGATTTTCTAATTTCATCATCTGCTTTATTGTAAGCTTTTCAAAATATCTCCTGAAAGGCCTCATTGAATTGCCGTGCGCAGATATTGCAACACTCACTTTCTGCTTTTTCATCAATTTCAGCAAATCTTTGATAAATGAAAGAACTCTTTTCTCAACCATCTTTATGCTTTCGCCTTTTGGAGGAGGAACATCATAGCTCCTGTGCCACAAGTCAAACTTCTTCTGCCCATATTTGTTGATAATAGAAAAATGGTGAAGCCCCTGAAGCTTTCCATAACATCTCTCAATCATCCTGTCATCTGTTATGATTTTCTTGCATTCAGGATGGTATTTTATAACCTGCTTAAGCGTGTCTTTTGAGCGCGACAGGTGGCTCTGGAAAGCGACATCGAATTTCTTGTTTTTTAATTTCTTCGCAATCTTTTTTGCATCTGCAATTCCTTTAGGAGTAAGCTTTGAATCTTTCCAACCAGTAAACATATGGTTCTTGTTGTAGTATGTCTGTCCGTGCCTGAACAAATATATGTTGAGTTTCATATAAAAATCAAATTCAGTTCAGTTTAAAAAGATTGTTATACTTAAGTAACCGAATAATTTAAATACAATTCATAATAATTTAAAAGCAAGAGGTGAAAGATGAGAGAGGTAGATGAAGCTTCTATGGCAATTGCCAAAGCTGTAAAGCTGGCAAAGCCAGGTGTTATTCCTATGTATCCTATTACTCCTCAGACTCATATAGTTGAGCGTATAGCTGATTTCATCAATGACGGAGATTTGAAAGCTGAAATGATTCATGTTGAGTCAGAGCATTCAGCAATGTCAGCTGCTATTGGAAGCTCTGCAGCAGGCTCAAGAACATTTACAGCAACTGCATCGCAAGGCTTGGCACTTATGTTTGAGATGCTTCATGTTGCATCAGGAATGAGGCTTCCTATTGTTATGGCTGTTGCAAACAGGGCATTGTCAGCTCCTATCAACATATGGAATGACCATGCTGATTCAATTGCATGCAGGGATACAGGATGGGTTCAGCTATATGTTGAGTCTGCACAGGAAGCTCATGATACAACAGTACAGGCTTTCAAGATAGCAGAAGCAACATCGTTGCCTGTAATGGTTTGCTTGGACGGCTTTACATTAAGCCATGTTTATGAGCCATGCGATATTCTTGAACAAAGCCAGGTTGATGAATTCCTGCCAGCATTTAATCCTGAATACAAGCTAGATCCAGCTAACCCTGTTTCAATGGGCCCTATTGGCTATCCTAATGTATTTATGGAAATAAAAGAAGAGCAGCAAAAAGCGCTTCTTGGCTCAATCAATAATATCAGGCAGGTTCATGATGAATTTGCACAGAAATTCGGAAGAAAGTATGGCAATGGGTTATTGGAAGCATACAAATGCGATGATGCTGAAAAAATTATTGTTGCAATGGGAACTGTTGCAGGAACTGCAAGAGTTGTAATTGACAATCTTAGAAACGAGGGCCAGAAAGTCGGGCTTGTTAAATTGAAATGCTACAGGCCATTCCCTGAGAATGAAATAAGGGAAGTGCTTGGCAGGGTGAATGAAGTTGCTGTTTTTGACAGGGCTGTTTCATACGGGCTTAAGCTTGGCCCTGTATGCGCAGACATAAGAAATGTATTGAAATGCGAAAAGCCTGTTGTAAAATCATACATAGTTGGATTAGGCGGAAGGGATGTAACGCCTGACCACATAAGGTATGCTTTGGATAATATTCAAAAAGAAGAGGTTGAGTGGTTGGAATAATGGCAGACGAAATATTTGGTTTTCCTCCTCAGGAAAACTTCATGAAAGGCCACAGGGCATGCGCTGGCTGCGGCGAGGCAATTGCATTACGCCATATTCTGAAAGCTGTTGATGATAACACAATAATTGTTGGAGGCACTGGATGCTCAGAAGTTGTATCTTCACCATACCCATACACTTCATGGAAACTGCCATGGATACATGCTGCTTTTGAGACAGTTGCTCCTGTTGCTTCAGGAGTTGCAAGGGCTTTGAAAGCGCAGGGCAAAGACACAAAAGTTATTGGAATTGGAGGAGACGGCTCATTGTTTGACATTGGCTTTGGCGCATTGTCAGGCGCAGCAGAAAGAGGAGAGGATTTCGCGATTGTCTGCCTTGATAATGAAGCATATATGAATACTGGAATACAAAGAAGCGGTGCAACACCAAAATTTGCATCAACAACAACATCTCCTGCAGGCAAATTAATACACGGCAAGCAGGAGTTTAAAAAGCCCCTGCCTTTTATTTTGGCTATGCACGGCTGCTATGTTGCTACAGCAAACCCTGCGTTTCTTCCTGACCTTATTGCAAAAGTGAAAAAAGCAGTTGATTTCCCGGGCGTAGGATATGTGCAGGTCTACACGCCTTGCGTGCCTGGCTGGAAATATTCTCCTGAAATGACAATTGAGATTTGCAAATTGGCAGTCAACACAAATGTTTACCCTCTGTATGAGATTGAGAACGGAAAGCTAAAGATTACAAAAGAAGTTGCAGAGCCAAAGCCTGTAAAGGAATATCTTAAGACACAGGGAAGGTTCAAGCACCTTTCAGAAGAGGAAATCAGCAAAGTGCAGGAGCATGTAAACAAAGAATGGGATAGGCTGAAAAGATATCAGGATACTGGAATTGAATTCTGAGTAAGTTTTAAATATTCGTGATTTCCAGAACACTAAAAGGGGTTCTATTGGTATTAAAATGTACAATACAGAATATGCTAACAAATGGATAGAATTTGAAGAAGCTGGGCAGGATGTTTTCAGGGACCAGCATATACTGCCTTATTTTTCTGAAGTACTTGGCAGGCTTGAGCCTCATTCTGAAGTTCTTGATATAGGCTGCGGATGGGGTGCTGCGCTGGCATTTGTTCCAGAGGCATGCAAATATACAGGCATAGACCCTACAAAAAGATTTTTTGATTACATATTGGGAAAGCACCCTCACAGGAATATAAGGCTGATAACTGGCGAGCTGCCTGACCTGCCAATAGATGAAGATTCATTTGATCTTGTCCTATGCAGCATGGTTCTGCACTGCACACGTTATTTGGAAGAGTCAATTGATGCTTTGTTTGATGCATGCGACGGCAAAGTTGTTATTGTTGACTTTAATGATGAAGCAGAAAAGCATGCAAGGCCAAGATTCAAGATAGTTGATGAAAACAGGCCTGATTATATCAGAGGCTTGTACAATCTGTCTGACACTATTGAGCTGTACGGAGAAATTCATTTCCACAAAGAAGCGCAAATAGAAAAAGCAATAAAAAAACATGCAGATTTCAAGAAAACACCTTTAGGGCCTCTTTTTGTTGGCTATGAATGCGGGGATACAAAATGAGAACATTAAGACAAATATTTCCTGGCTGCGGATGCGGGCTATGCATGCCTTGTGGAGGAGAAAAAGGCGTTGAAAAGGACTATTATATTACTCAAACAGTAGGCAATGTTGATCTTTCAATTTGCAGGACGCATAAGGAAAATGGATGCCCCGACCCAATTCCAGAGCCTCGCCATAATTTTAATGAAGAAGGCATTTGCGCGAGCTGCGGCTATGAGCCAAGATACATTACAGATGATGGAAAATTATTTTCTTCAATTGCATTAGCTAGAAAAGCAGGTTATGACGTGTCTCGGTTGACTGTTGAAGATGAGCTTATAATTAGAGACTCTTTGACTTTAGATGACTTAACTGCAGTTTATGAAAAACATTATAGTGTGCCTGAGTTTGTTTTTGCGCCAGGATGGGTAAATCACGATTTATTTAAAAAATTGGTTGAAAAGAAAATTGACTTCGCTGGTGTTTTTACATACCATGGATCTTTAAGAAGAATCAGGAAAGGCAATCGCCCCGGCTGTTATCAATATGGATATGCTGTAGATGGCGGAGAAATAGTAACAATAAACCAAGTTTTGAATAATGGCAGATGCCCTTTCTAATCTCTCAACAAAATCTCAATTATAGCTGCAAATGCCCTTCTTGTAATCAATACGCCAATCACAAGACCGACTATTGTTGTGAATGCAAAGAATTTCAGCAATCCTGCTCCTGTGAACCATAATGGAAGAACTGCTGCAGTTGTTGTAAGCATTGAAGCCATTATAATAAAGAAAGCCTGCTTGACTTTTCTCTTCCAGTCATAAATCTGCGATGATTCTCCTCTCAGGACTTCATCTGTTATGACAATCTGATGGTCAACGCCTGTGCCTGCCGCAATTATGATACCTGCGATAGCTGCCAGATCTAATTTGATGAACCCGCCAAATAATGCTGCGAATCCAAGGATAAGTATAATCTCTGAAATCATTGTTATTGAAACTGGGATTGCAATCCTCAGCTTCCTGTACCTTATGTAAACAATCAATGATACTGTAAGTATTGAAAGCAGGCCTACAGTCAATGCATTTTTTGTAAAGTCCTCTCCAAGAGGAGCGGATATAACCTTAATCTGCGCAAACTCAAGCTTGATAGGAAGTGAGCCTGTCTTAAGGACTGTCTGCAAAGTCTTCATACTTTGCTGGGCATCATTGAATGCCTGCTCCATTGTTGTTCCTGAGCCTGAGCCGGATATGGCAAGGTCAGTAACAGGCCTTCCTTTAAGGTCAGCACCTATCCTTAAGCTGTTGACTTCAATATCGTCAAGGAAAAAGTGTATGTCTTCAACAAGATATTCTGAATTTTCAGGGTCAACTGCAACATCTGCTGTAGCTGCTGCCTGGTTCTCTGCTGCTTCCTGTGAAATTGTAATCGCAAATGTGAACTTGCACTGGTAGCCTGATTCGCCGCCCAAATCAACCTGCTGGCATGTCTCTATTCTTGCCTGCTGGCCTGAGAATGCAACATATTTTATGTCAGGCCCCCCGACAAATACTGTCTGGTTTGCTATAACTGCCTCAAACTTTCCCTGTGAAGCAAGCAAATCCCTTACTTCCTGCTCTGTTGCGCCTGCAACCTCTACAAGTATGTACTGCTCAGGCCATGTGATTGTCTTGACAGTAACATCATCAAGCCCGTAAACATTAAGCCTCTGCCTTAAGTTCTCTGATGTATATTCAAGTGTCTCTGCATCTACATCGTCAACAGGCTTTAGCACAGCCCTGATTCCTCCAACAAGGTCAAGGCCTTTTCTTATGTTGTTTGTAGGCGCAGGAGCAACTTTAAGCCCAAGCTCTCCGCCAGAACCAGATGTAAGCTGGTAAGTCTTTACATTTGTTGTAATCCTTACTGTCCTGTTAGCCTCTATTGTTGATACATATGAATAGAACTCATCCTCTGTATTTATTGGCAGTGTGTCTATGCTCAATATCCTCTCGCGAGCAGTAGGCCTTGCCTTTGAGTCGAATTGCATTCCAGCATCAAAAGCGCTGCTGTTCTTTGCAATGCTTCTTATGACAACGCCGTCCCTTCCAGGCATTGGCGATATTGCAAGCAATGACCCAACAAGGAAAAATATGAGTAGCAAAACCCTGTAATCCTTCAATAATTTTTTTGATTTCTCAACAAACTTCATTTTTTACGCTCTACATACCATCTCAATAGTCCTGCATTCTGCAGCCATGTCATGATTAAGTCAAATATAAGGCCAATCAAAAGTATAACCATTATCTGCTTGAGTATCTCCGCCCTTGCAAATACAATGCCGACAATAATTGCGCCAAGTGTTGTTGCAGACATTGTAAGGCCTGTCTTCATGGCATCAAGAACCCTGTCAAAGACTTCTCCTTCATGCCTTTTCAGGACTCTTGTAGATAATAGAATGTCTGTGTCAACCGAATAACCAATAAGCATAAGCAAAGCTGCAATTCCTCCCGGCGTAAGCCTTATTCCAAGTATGTTCAATGTTGCAACTGTTGCAAGTATGTCTGATATTGCTGCAAGTATGACTGCAAGTGTTGGTATAGGCACCCTGAAGTAAAGGTATACAAGTGTTCCCATAAGGACAAATGCAATTCCCAGTGCAATGAATGTGCTCCTGAAGAAAGATTCTCCGAACTTTGATGAAATCAGGCTTGGTGTATATGATATCTTTCCAACATGGCCTTTTATCTCATCTATTAATGTTGTCTCATTGACCTCTAAAGTGCTTTTGACAATAACATCAGTCTGCTGGCCAAGTACAGTAAGCTCCTGGACAGAGATGTCTGCTTCAGGAAATTTTGATGAAAGAAATTCCTCAAGCTCAAGAACATCGATAGGCTCAGATGCGTTTAACTGGAAAGATATTCCGCCTTTAAGGTCAACATCCTTTTTTATGAAATCGCCTGTAGTTGCTGTCTGGTATATTATCTGGCTTACAGATAGAATCAATATTAGAAAAGGAATTATCAATAGCCTTTTGTATTGGCTCCTGTAAAACTCTTTTAACTTCCCCATCTATTTTGAGGAAGGGGTTTAATTTATAAAGATTTTGGTAAAGCTTGTCTTTTCTTAATATTGATTAAGAATTTAAACAAGTGAAAAATACCAAGCAATAAAGGGGTTGTGGTGCAACTTGGCTAACATCGGGCCTTCGGGAGGCTCAGATTCGGGTTCAAAAAACATATGAAAATCCCGACAACCCCATTTCAGTTAACTTTAAATACAAAAGATAGTTTTAAGTCTATAATCAAGTTTAAAAATTAAAAAAATAAAAGGTGATGTTGAGTGAAAAAACTATTTTTTCTGGGAATTGTGTTTAGTTTACTGTTCGCAGCAGCAGCAAGCGCAGGAACATATGAAGTTCTGGACCAATCGGGATTAGACACAGGATTAAGGCTTACTACTGAAATTGTGTGCGGTTTTGATTCAGTGCCAAAATGTGAACATGTTGAATTCAAAAAAATGATTAAGTTGTGTAATGAAGGTGAAAGCACAGTTACAGGCATTACATTCAAAGACACTTTTCCTGCTGAATTGACTGACACAGGAACACAGCCTGTTTTCGATGCAACTGGATACAGGGCAACAAAAGGCATGATTTTGTTTGAGCCTCTTGGAGCTGGCGGGACAGGAGCTACAAAGATTTACTGGGGAGCATCACCTGACCCAAAAACAAACGGCTTTAGCCTTGCGCCAGGCGAGTGCGCAACAGTATATTTATGGCTTGAGACAAGAGAAAAGCCAAACAATGAGAACTGCCCGTACTTCTGGTCAAGCACAGGAACGCATTATCTTGACACATCTTTGACACTTGGATGGGATGTCCTTGGTGGAAGAGGCTCATGGGAGCAGGGCAATGATGAATACACTGCAGTCACAGTTACAGAAGAAGGTTCAGCTGACTGGTCATGCGGTTGTGAAGAACTAAAACCACTTGTTGAATTTGTTGGTGATGTTGTTCTGATAGATGCAGCCCAGGGCGGACATTACGTGACTTTCCATAACAAAAGCGCACACCCGTTGTATGACCCTGAAAATGGGCATGTTGAGCTTTTGGACAACTTTGCGTACATTGGCAAGCCAGGACTTCCATGGCAGACACCTGCAGTTTATGTATCACTTGCAGAAGCGCCAACATGCGGCGTCTATGACTCTGGCTATGGCACAGTTCAAGAATGGTTTGATGCATGCACTTCAACAAATGAAGTAACATTCCATACAGACTTTGATCCGCCATTTAACATACTGGACATCAAGCTTGACGAATGCATGAACGCGGCAGATCCTGCTGGAGAACACCCTGAATGTGAAGAGAACTGTGATGTGATTGAGGTCCCAAATGGAGACCAGGTTCCAGAATTCTCAACACTTGGAGTGCTTGTTGTATTGATTGCAATAGCAGTGCTTTATCCAGTGATGAGGACAAAGGTTTCAGGAAAAAAGAATAATTAATTCTTTTTTATTTTATTTATTTTTCTTTAATTATACCAAACATTTTTATAATATTAGCAAGCTCTTTCTATAAAATATTAGGAGTTGATATAATGGCTGAGAAGAAAGCACAAAAAGGAAGCAAAGTGAAAATAGAGTATACAGGCAAATTGGATGATGGCACTGTTTTCGATACAACTGAAGGCAGGAATGCATTCGAATTTGAAATAGGCGCTGGCCAGGTCCTGCCTGACTTTGAAAAGCAGGTTATAGGAATGAAAGCCGGCGATACAAAAAAAATAAAGCTTTCAGCAGAGCAGGCATATGGTGCTGTCAATGAAAAGCTTGTAAAGGAAATTCCAAGAGAGCTTCTTAACACAAACAATGTTGAGCCAAAGCCAGGAATGAAGCTAAAGGTTGAGCCAAGGGACAACCCGGGGATGGCAAGGGTTGCAACAATAACAAAGGTTGATGACAAGACTGTCACAATTGACCTCAACCACCCGCTGGCTGGAAAAGCATTGAATTTTGAAATCAAGCTTGTAGAATTGCTAAATTAAAATCTGATAATCAGTTCTGCTTATCAGATATTTATTTTTCTCTATTTAGTAGTTAGATTTATAAATATAGCATGCGTTAGTTATTGATTGTAGAAATATGTATATATGCTGGGGGGAAAACACTGAGGGGTGTTTACCACGCACATACTTGCATCCGGACTTGAGGATGTTGAATACAGTAAATACACCATAGAGCAGTTGGGAGAGCTACTTCTCGCAGAATTTAAGTCAATTGAAGCGCGCGGCGGTTTCAAGCGCATGGTCAAAAGGATAGATGATGAGATTTCAAAGCACGGCTATGCTGCAGACCATTCAGGATACGGCGTGTGGAAAAAAGTAAATGGGCATTATGTTTACGAGCAGCTTAGGACAAGAAAAACACACATGGCAAGCTGGGAAGAGGTGTGGCTTCATCTTGAGATTTTCCCGAGGGAAACAGACCATTTCAGCCTTGTAGGATATATCAAGCCAAACGGCTCGTATTCTATTGTTGCATTTGACCCTTTGAGAAAATTCTATATTGACGGCCAGGAAATAACAAAAGGCGGCTTTGAAGAAGTGCAGAGCCATAAAAAAAGGGAAGAGCTTGAATCATTGATAGCGCAGGAAGAAGAAAAAATAGGGGTGCTGCAGAATGTTGCTTAAGAAACTAAAATATAGGGAGCATGAATTTCCTGAAATGCCTTTATTCTATATTTTTGATGAAAATCTTCCAGAAGCAAGCTGATTATACCATTATTCCATACAAAAGAAGCAATGCCCTGTCAGTTGCCTTGACCATATCCTCGTTTTCTCCCTGAAGTATAAGGCATTTGCTGCTGTAATCAACATATGCAGGCGAAGTATGCCTAAGGTATATGACCGGCTCTTCTGAATCGCATGTCTTTATAGTCTCATTATCTATAAAATCAACTTCTTTGGTAAAAGTTGGGTAAGTTATTATGCCGTAAGTGTCCCTGAGGTTCTGCATAAGCTCGTAATAAGACAAAGTCACATATGAGCTGTTGATGTCAGGGTCATATGTCACGTAAACAGCAGACCTGTTGTCAGGCCCTTTGTATTTTGAAACCTCTGTAAGAAAATATATCATCTGCTTGTCAACCTCTATGTCAAGCAGGTCCTTTGGCCCGTAATGCAGCGGAACCCTGTAAACTGTTTCTGTCTTTTTGTCATAAACCTCTGTAACCCAGAGCTTGTCAACATACCTGAACTCAAAATTGTTGTATGTGTAATATTCATCTGAGTATATCTTAAGAACAGCGCTTCCTGTATTGATTATCTCTGGCTGGCTGAAAAGCTTGAAGCCTATGAATGAAAAAAAGAACAAAGCAACAACAATTACAGCAACTATTCCTGCCTTTTTCCATGCCTTTGAGCTTTCAGCAGCATTATCTGTATTTGTATTTGCATTTGCCTGGCATGAAGTGCACTGCACTTCTTCGTGCTCTGCATCATCTGCCAAATCAATCTTTTCTGGCTCGTCCATAATGCCCAAAATCAGGAGTTTGTATATAAAACTTTTGCCTGAAACAAAAGCTTTATATATTTCTGAAAATTCTAAATATTAAAATTATTAGATAATAAGAATTATCTGAAATTTCAGAAAATGGAAAAGCAAGATCAATCATTGGTTGAAGAACTAGTGAGAGAAGCAGGGCGTGCTTCTGCGCGCCTTGGCCTGCCTTCAGTCCTGGGGCAGGTATGGGGTACTTTGTATTTTAAGGGCGGGATGACCCAAGAACAGCTAAAAAACGAGCTTGGTATTGGCCTGGGAAGTGTTTCACAGAGTATAAGCACTTTAGAAAACCTTGGGTTTATCTCATCCCTTAAAAGAATAGGAAGGAAAAAAGTATATGAGGCTGATTTCTCGCCAAAAATCATCAACAAGCTTGTTGAGGACGCGCTTATGTTTGAAATCACACCAATCAACTCGCTGATAGAGTCAAGGCTGCCTGAAATAAAAGACAGGGAGCTGAAAAAGAAATCAGAAGAGCTTAACAAAAGCCTTAGCAGGACAGCAAGGCTGCTGAAGCTTTTCATGAGCGTGAATAAAGAATGAGCAAGACAATAATCAAAATAGAGGAGGTATGGAAAACATACCAGATGGGAAAAGTTGAGGTTAATGCGCTTACAGGGCTTAATCTTGACATAAAGGAAAAAGAGTTTGTCGCAATAATGGGGCCTTCAGGATCAGGCAAGTCAACTTGCGTCAATATTGTAGGCGCTTTGGACATACCTTCAAAAGGCAGAGTATTGCTTGAGGGAAAAGACATTGCAAAGCTTGCAGAGTCAGACCTTGCAAAGAGAAGGGGCCAGATTATCGGCTTTGTTTTCCAGCAGTTCAACCTTATCCAGACATTGACTGCAAAGGAGAATGTTATGCTTCCAATGGTATTTCAGGAAACTTCAGAAGAGCAGAGGGAAAAGAGGGCAAAGCAGCTGCTTGAGATGGTTGACCTT
Source organism: Candidatus Woesearchaeota archaeon (assembly GCA_019323415.1). Taxonomy (GTDB): domain Archaea; phylum Nanobdellota; class Nanobdellia; order Woesearchaeales; family WJKV01; genus JAHWHF01. The sequence continues at coordinate 11,447 of JAHWHF010000029.1, forward strand.
GGCGACAGGCTTGACCACAAGCCAAGCGAGCTTTCAGGAGGCCAGCAGCAGAGGGTTGCCATTGCAAGGGCTCTTGCAAACGACCCGGATGTTATAATTGCAGACGAGCCCACTGGAAACCTGGACTCAAAAACAGGCCAGCAGGTTGTTGCTATGCTGTGCAAGCTGCACAAGGAAGGAAAGACAATTGTAATGGTCACACACGACAAGGACGTTGCAAAATGCGCCCAGAGGATTGAACATTTATTTGACGGTCATGTTATTAAAACTACAAAACTAAAAAGGTGATAAATTATGATGAAAAAAACAATTTCAATTGGAATGCTGATGGCGCTATTGCTTGCAGTAAGTGTTGCAGCATTATTAGGGCAGAACAACAACATTTTGATAAGTGACAACAATAACGTGAAAATAACAATGATTAACCAGGAGCCTGATCCTGTGCAGCCCGGGGATTACCTAAGGCTAAGGTTCAGGGTTGAGAATATAGGCATCAGCGGGGCTGACCATGTAATGGTCGAGCTTGTGCCAAAATATCCTTTTTACCTTGACCCAAGCGAGACAGCTTCAAGGGATGTGTCTGCGCTTGACGGATGGCAGGTTGACGAGGAAGGCGTTATGCTTGACTGGAGAATAAGGGTTGATGAGAATGCAGTTGAAGGAGAGGAGGAGATATCAATCAAAGATAAGGTCGGCAACAGCCCGTGGGTTGTATACGACTTTGATGTTGAGATAAGGACTCCAGACACTTTGCTTGCAATTGACTCAATAACAACATCTCCTGCAAGAATTGAGCCTGGCCAGTTCACTGACCTAAATGTAAAGGTAAAGAATCTTGCAGATTCAAGGCTGATGAACCTTAAGTTCAACCTTGACCTTACAGATGTTGCAATTGCCCCTGTCGGGACATCAAACGAGCAGACTCTTCTTGACCTGAAGGCAAAAGAGAACAAGACAGTGCAGTTCAGGATAGTTGCTGATTCAGATGCAGAGTCAAAAGTCTACAAAGTGCCTATGACAATAAGCTACAGGGACGAGACAGGAAGAAATTTCACAACAGAGCACACAATAGGTGTTGTTGTATACGGCACGCCTGAATATTTTGTCAATGTTGAAGAGTCAGACACATTCATGTCAGGCTCAAAGGGAAATGTTGTGCTGAGCATATCAAACACAGGCGCAGCAGAGCTAAAGTATGTCAGCATCGAGCTTGAGCAGAATGACAATTACACAATATTGACAACACCAAAAATATACATTGGAAATATTGACAGCGATGATGTTGAGTCAGTTGATTTCACAATAAGCACAAACAAAGTCAAAGACGACATACCTTTGAAAGTTGTTCTTGAATACAAAGACACATACAACAAATACTTCAGGGAAAAGATTGATGTGCCTTTGAAGATATATTCAGGAAGAGAAGCAGCAATGTACGGGCTTGTACAAAAAGGAAGCCCAGTAACTGCATTGTTCGGGCTTTCAATACTTGTACTTTTGGGTGTTTTCTGGTACTATAACCTGAGGCACTGCCTGAAGAACAAGAAAAATGACGAGAAAGTTCTTTGGCTGATAGTGATTATAGGAGGAACTTTGATAGGATCTGTAGTGTATTACTTCATCGGCAGAAAAAAGAAAGTGGCTTGAATAGAGCCGGAGGGAATATACTACAATGAATAAGTTCCTGACAATAGCTGTAAGGAGCCTGCTTCACAGGAAAGTCAGGTCATGGCTTACTGTGATAGGCATTGTTATAGGAGTGGCGGCTATTGTCTCGCTTATTTCTCTTGGCCAGGGATTGCAGGAATCTATTAACGAGCAGTTTGAAAATCTTGGCTCTAACAGGATAACTGTTGCACCCGGCGGGATTTTCACAGGCCCTGGAAGTTCAGGGCTTGCAACAGCCACGCTCACACAGGATGACATTAATGCAATCAACAGGGTCAAAGGTGTTAAAGCTGCTGCAGGATTATACTTAGAAGGGGCAAGAGTTAAATTCAGGGGCCAGACAGTGAACCTTCAGGTTGCAGGAACGCCTCTTGATGACCCTGATGTCAGAAATGAAATTGACAATATTGGTTTTTTTCAGATTGAAAAAGGAAGGCAGCTGAAGCCTGGCGACAGGAATGTTGCAGTTATCGGGAACAGTGTTGCGTATGAAGTTTTTGACAAAAATGTTTCATTAAGGGACAGCATAGAAGTTAACGGCATTTCATTCTCAGTTGTAGGCATACAAGAACTGGCAGGCACAGGCTTTCATGATGTTCTTGTAAGGATCCCTATGGATGTTGCAAGAAACTTGTTTGACGA
>JAHWHF010000030.1 GCA_019323415.1 Candidatus Woesearchaeota archaeon
AACCCCTCCTGCATTTGCAAGTATGTCAGGGACAACTATTGTGCCTTTTCCAAACAGAACATCATCAGCTTCAGGCGTTACAGGCCCATTTGCAAGCTCAACAAAAAGCTTTGCCTTTACATTGCCTGCATTCTCTTGTGTAATCACTTTCTCAAGAGCAGCAGGAACAAGTATCTCAACATCAAGCTCAAGAAGCTCTTCGTTTGTTATTGCCTTTGTTGCCTCAAAGCCAACAACACTTTTTGTAACCTGCTTGTGCGCCATTACCTGCTCAGGGTCAAGCCCGTTTTCATTAAATATGCCTCCCTTTGAATCGCTTACAGCAACAATCTTATAGCCGTTTTTTGCAAGAATCTTTGCCATGAAATATCCTGCATTCCCATAGCCCTGTATTGCAACTCTTGAGCCCTGGCCTATGCCAATATTTTTTGCTGCATCAAGTGTAACATAAAGGCCGCCCTGTGCTGTTGAATAGCCCCTTACCTGGCTTCCGCCAAGCTCAAGAGGCTTTCCTGTAATCATTGCAGGAGCATGCTTTCCTGTTATCTTTTCATACTCATCAAGCATCCAAACCATTATTTGCGGTGTTGTATAAACATCAGGCGCAGGAACATCCTGGTCAGGCCCAATGTCTTCATGGAATGCCTGAACAAAAGCTCTGCTTACTCTTTCAAGCTCAGCGTCTGACATTTCTTTTGGATTAAGAATAATGCCTCCTTTTGCCCCTCCCAAAGGAATGTTTGTAATAGAGCACTTCAAAGCCATCCAGAATGCCAATGACTTTACTTCCCCAAGTGTAACATTAGGATGATACCTTATACCTCCTTTTGTAGGCCCTCTTGCATTATTGTGCTGCACCCTGTATGCCTGGAACCTTTCAGTCTTGCCGTTATCCAGCTTAACCTTCAGCTTTGAATCAAGAATTTTTTTTGGCGCCTTTATCAGCTCAAGCTCTTTCTCAGGCCAGTTTCTTATTTTCTGAGCCTTCTCAAGCTGCTTAAGGACAACCTCAAACACATCTTCTTCCATAAAAATTCACCTCTTTGGCAAAACAAACCTCAATTCAGGATATAAATATAACGATTTTAAAAAGAAAAAATAATAGAAAAATAAAAAAATTAATTGGTGATTTAACCGCAGCCGCCTGTTGGTGCTGCTGTTGCTGTTGCCAGCTCTGCATCGCACTCTTCTGGTGCTGTGTTAAATGCTGAGCAGATTGCGCTCAAGTAGTTGCCAGGGCTTCTTCCGCCGCTGTACTCATAGTCATTTATGAATATGCTTGGCGAGCCTCTTACGCCGAACTGCTCGTTAAGCTTAACTTCAGCCTCAAGCAGGTCAAGTGCCTCTTCTTCCTGGCAGTCTTCAATCTTGTCAACATCAAAGCCAACTTCCTTGGCAGCATCTTTCCAGCATGTGTCTATGTTGCTTAAGCTGCATTTGCTGTTAACAATCTCAACATAGTCCCACCATTTGTCCTGCTTGTACTTGTAAATGCAAAGCTGCCTTACTCCTTCATTAAGCTCTTTGATGCCGTGCATTGAGCAGTACTTGCCGTCTCCAAGGCAATAGTCAGGTCCTCCGCCGCCATAATTTTCATATATGACAAAGTGAGGCTCTGCTACAACTTTGCTTCCAAGCTCTGCAAGTGCAGGCCCTAGTCCTGCTTCTGCCTGCTGTCCGTATGGGCAGAATGTCATAACAAAGAACTTTACGTTTGGCTTGTCTGTCTTTGGCATTTCTGCAGGCATCTGCTGCTGAGGTGTCTCTGTTTCTTCTTCCTGAACATCCTCAAGCGGGAATACCTGTCCTACAATAAGGTATTTGCCGTCTTTTGAAGCATATGCAACTGCATCCTGCTGGACTACTTCTCCGTCCTGCAGTATGTCAAACTTAACTTCATACATTCCATAGTTTGTCTCAACGCTTGTCAGGCTGGATGATGCTCCGCCTGGCGCAAGGAATGCTGAATCAACATAACTTAGCACATTTTCTGCAACTGTGTCTGAACTTGCACTTCCTTTGTAAAAAGAAGCGCCGTATCCTACAAAGAATCCGATCACTAAACCTACTATCACTGCAAAAACAAGGTTATTTCTTGTCATCAATTTCTTCTCTTTTTTTACTTCAGGTGTTTCCTTTTTTGCCATCATAAACCCCCTCTGGTTTAATTTAGATTTATTGATGAAAAAATTAGGCTATAATATATAAAGCTTATGAATTTGACTAAAAAGCCTTTTAAAGGGCAGGCAATACTTATTTTGCATGGCATTTGTCACGTACTTGTTGCTATCAATGGCTGCTTTTGCAGGGCTTGTGTGCGGTATTTTTCTTGCATACAGCAATATAGGCGAGCTTAGGCTTGGGAAAAAATATTTTTCAGCAATGCAGAAGGTTTTGCTTGCGTTAATCATAATTACAATAATGCACATGTACGGCGCTTTCACTAGCGTTATATTTTCAGTTGTTTCAATTGCTGCTGCAGTTCTTCCTTTTTTTAATAAAAAGCAGATATCTCTTCCAATAATGTACCCGCTGCTTGGAATGGTATTCTACCTGAGCTCAGCAAGCACAAACCACTTAATCTCAATTACTGCATTGATTTTTCTTTTTGGCATTCCTTCAGGAACATTGCTCAAGATTGACAAAAACGGCTCACTGATAAAGAGATTTCCAGAAGAAGTTTTCTATAGCCTTGGATTTTTCATGTGGCTTATTGCTTTTTTTGCATGACTTTGCCAACTGCGCTCCTCAGCATATGGCCTGTTATCTCAACATCAAAGAATTTATCAAGCTCTAGCTTTTCTTTAACGCCTACAATCAAAGGGTAAGTTCCTATCTGCCTGCAGAATGTTGTGTTGCCGTCATGTATCTCTGCCCTGAGATTATTAAGCACAGTTGCTTCAGGAATAACCTTTTTCATCATTGGCAGGTCTATGTTCTGCCTAATGTCATTTCTCCATTTCCAGTACATCTTCCTGTTCTTTTTCAGAACCTTGTCTCCAATCTCTGCCATTTTTGTGCCAG
>JAHWHF010000031.1 GCA_019323415.1 Candidatus Woesearchaeota archaeon
AAGCAAATAGCAATAAGGCAGCTTGGCGGCATTCCTACAGACATTGACAAGGAAACAAGAGATGGTGTTGAGGTTTATGTTGTTGAAGTTGACCCTCCATCAAGAGACAAAATCAATGTCATAATTGAGATAGCAACAGGAGATATTTTAGGGTTTGAATAATTCAATATAAAGAGGTGCTTGATGAAAAAAATAATGATTCTTTTGGTATGTGTTATTTTGGCAGGCTGCGCTAATGAAGCAGCATACAGCCCTGAGATTAATCCTGCAGACTTTAGTTCTGTTGTTACAAACAAATACTTCACTTTAACTCCAGGAACAAATATGGTTTATCTGGGAGATACAGAGGACGGCCTTGAGGCAGTTGAGGTTTATGTTACAAACGAGAAAAAGATTGTAATGGGTGTTGAGACTGTTGTTGTATGGGACAGGGTATGGCTTAATGGAGAGCTTATTGAAGACACAAAAGACTGGTATGCCCAGGACAGGCAGGGAAATGTATGGTATTTTGGAGAGGATTCTATGGAGCTTGCAGGAGGCAAGGTTACAAGCAGGAAAGGCTCATGGGAAGCAGGTGTTAAAGGAGCTTTGCCGGGAATTGTAATGAAGGCAAGCCCTCGGGTTGGAGAATCATACAGGCAGGAGTATGCAAAAGGAGAGGCAGAAGACATGGCTGATGTTGTGTCAATAGCTGAGAAAGTTTCTGTTGAATACGGCAACTTCACAGGCTGCATAAAGACAAGGGATTACACACCTCTTGAGCCTGATGTTGAAGAGTTCAAATATTACTGCCCTCAGGTTGGGCTTGTATTAGAGCTTGCTCCTGAAGAAAATGAAAGGCTTGAGCTTGTTCAAATAGAGCTTGATTCTGAAGAAGAGCCTCTGGTTGATGAGAATGAGCCTGAAGACATATCTGTAACTGTGACTGAGGAAGATGCAAAGCAGACAGCATTAAGGCAGGTCCAGGGCACTGTAACAGATGTTTCAATTGAAACAAAATACGGCATACAGGCATATGTTGTTGAGGTCAGGAAAACATCAGGCGAAGAAGTTGATGTTGTTATCGATATAGAGACAGGAGAGATAGTTAACATAGAAGAATAATTGTCTCTAATTAGTGACAATAATATCAGTAAATTTATATATTAGTTCTGCTTACCTAATGCTATGGAAAGACTAGACATAAATCAGAATGAGAACATTTGTCTAGTTCTAACTTCTAAACATAAGAGTGGCTAAGCCCGCTCATTGTTAAGTTAAATGGATACAATATTGTATTCTATATTCGATAGGTTAGTTCTGAAAAAAAATCAAGAACTAGCTGAAGCTATGTGAGCTTAAAACACGGAGGAAATGAAAATGTATGGAAGAGCGTATATGAGGCTTTCAGAAGCAGTTGAAAGCGGAGAAATACCTAGAAAGAACTATGGCTCGCTAAAGGAAGTGTATGATGCATTCATTGAAGCGAGAAAGCCAAAGCCAGAGCCTGTTAAAAGGAACTTTGAAGAAATAGCCAGGAAAGACCAGGAAATTATTGACAGGCTCAAGGCAATCGACAGGGAAGAAGATGAATAAAATTTTATTTTTTTTATTATTTCAAACCCTCAGCCAAATCTCTTATGGCCTGCTCTGGGTTTTGTGATTTTGTTATGCCTGATGCAACTAACACTCCCTGCGCACCCAGCTCAACACATTTTAGAACATCATCTTTAGTCTTGACGCCAGCTCCAACAAGAACTTTCTCTTCTTTGTTAACATCATAAATCTTTGAAACACTTTCCTTAACCAGCCCAGGATCTGCAGTTGAAACAGAAATATCCCCTCCAATTAATTCAGGAGGCTCAACAGCTACAAACTCAGGCTTGAATGCAGCTAAAGCAGCTCCAACATCTGCATCATTTGCGCATACGCATGTCCGCAAGCCCAATTCTTTTGCCCTGTTTACAGTCTTTTCAATAACATCAACATTCAATCTGTGCTCTGAATGGTTAATCAAAGCGCCACTTCCACCATTCTGCTTGACATCTTCAGGCAAAATCCAGCCTGTGTTTGAATCATAATTAACAGCATCCATATGCTGGACAAATACAGGAATACTAACAGCAGAAGATACTCTAAACAAATCAGCTGCCTGTACAGCAACTATTATCTCTACACCAACTTCATTAGCAACTTTTTCAGCTAATTTAGCTAATGCAACAGCATTCTCACCAGTTGCCTGCTCATATGTCTTGAAATTTATTATTAATGTGTTAATGGTGCTCACCATTTTTCAGCTCTTTGTACATCTCAAATGCAGCAACAGCGCCTTCGCCAACAGCAGTTGCTATCTGCTTGAACTTGTCAGATGCAGTTGTTATGTCTCCTGCTGCATACGCGCCTTGAATATTTGTTTTCTGCTTTCCGTCAACAATAACATAGCCCTGCTCATCTTCAGCAACACCAAGCTCTTTTGCGATAACAATTGAAGGTGTTGCGCCTATCTCAATAATAAGGCCGCTTAGCTGCATCTCAACACCTGTATCAAGCTTAACTCCTTCAAGAAAGCCGTTTCCCTTAAGCTCAACAACATTTGAATTATAGACCATCTCAATCTTTGGGTTTTTCTCAGCCTGCTCAGCAAGAGTAGGCTCTGCCCTTAACTTGTCCTGCCTGTATATTATATAGACTTTTTCAGCATATTCTGAAAGATGAAGAGCAGCCTTTACAGCGCTGTCCCTTCCTCCTATAACGCCAACTTTCTTGTCCTTGAACAAAGGGGCATCGCATGTAACGCAATAGCTTATTCCTTTGCCCATATACTTGTCCTCATCAGGAAGGTCAAGCTTCTTTCGCTTTGTGCCTACTGCAAGCAATAATAATTTTGCCTCATAGTTGCCTTCATCTGTAAAAACCTCAAAGCCGTTGTCAATCTTCTTTATTTCAGTAACATTCTGGTTTTTTATCTCAACGCCAAGGTCAGTGACCTGCTTTATCATGACTTCCATTAGCTTTGGGCCTTTAATTGACTTTACGCCAGGGTAGTTTTCAACAATATGCGCCTCTGTTGCAACACCGCCAAGCAGGCTTCCAAGAACAAGAACATTCATCTTATACCTGCCTGCATACAAAGCAGCTGTCAATCCTGCAGGCCCTGCCCCTATAATTATAGCATCATACATTATATCGCCTCTTTTGAATTTGATATTAGAATATGGCTTATAAATTTTACTGAAAATAAGCAAAGCCAATTTTCAAAATTTCCGTCGACAGGATTCGGGCATTTCAGCCCCCGAAACCCCCAAATCCTAATTATTTTCAATATTGAAACGAAACATTTATATATGAGAAAGATTTAAATATCACTATAGAGCAAAGGCTTTTAAAGATTGTGTTAGAGCCTTAGTTGGGGTATTGGCTGTTACGATTATAAAACTATATGGGTGAGACATATGGAAACAATGATAAAAAAGTGTCCGGAATGCGGCGGCATTAACTTGTTCTGGAACAAAGAAAAAGGAGAGATAATCTGCAAGGATTGCGGTCTTGTTATTGAAGAGAAGATGATTGATTTCGGCCAGGAATGGCGTGATTTCAGTGAAGATGACGGAGAAAGCCAGAGAAGGGCTGGTGCTCCAAGCACATACACAAAGCATGACCAGGGCCTTGGAACAGATGTCGGAAGGGTTGGAGACCTTTACAATATTGCTGATAAAAAGGAAAGGAACAAATTCTTCAGGCTAAGGAAATGGCAGTACAGGATAAGCACTGCTATTGAAAGAAACCTGAAAATGGCTCTTTCAGAGCTGAAAAGAGTTTCTTCATACCTAAAGCTGCCAGTCTCAGTTGAAGAAGAGGCAGCAAGAATATACACACAGGCAGTCCAGAGAGGCCTTGTCAGAGGACGTTCAATGGAATCTGTTGTAGCAGGCGCATTGTATGCAGCATGCAGAAGGCATGATGTCCCAAGGACACTTGATGAACTAAGCGAAGCATCAGGAATTGAGAGAAAAGAAATTGGAAGGACATACAGGTTTGTTACAAGAGAGCTTACAGTCAAGATTTTGCCAAGCAACCCAAGCGATTATGTTGCAAGGTTTGCATCAAGCTTAGGACTAAGCCCGAAAACACAGAGCAAAGCAGTTGAGATACTTGAAAGGGCTCATAAAGCAGGACTAACATCTGGCAGAGGCCCAACAGGCATAGCAGCAGCAGCTTTGTATGTTTCAGCACTGCTTCACGGCGAGAAAAGGACACAGAGAGAAGTTGCTGATGTTGCAAGAGTAACAGAAGTTACAATCAGGAACAGGTACAAGGAACTTCTTGATGAGCTGAAGCTTGAGAAAGAGCTTGAAAGAAGCAAGTAAAAGCATAACAAATAATTTTTTTCTTATTTTTGAAAATGGAAGACGAAAGAAAACTCAGATATGCGGAATTGAAGAAATTGGTAGCATTGGGCAGATTGTATTTTGCAGTTGTGAACACAGATAACCCCGATTTACAGCAGAGGGCATGCGAAGATTTCAAGCAAACTGCAGATGAATATCATAAGTTGTGTGAAGAATATACTTTGAAATAATTATTTCTTAATTAAAACATAAGCAAGAATGCTTAAAGTTACAATTAGGATTATAGCAGGCATGCTGAATTCTGGCGCACATTCAGGAAGTTCACAGTCACCACAAACAGGGCTTGCGCAATATCTGATACAACTATCTCCGCATGCATTTGTTTTAATACCGCATTCTGTTCCTGTTTCTTTAGTAGGATGTATGCACGCGGCCTCATCATTGCAAATGTCATTAGTGCACGGATTTCCATCGTCAGCACATGTTTCACCAAGAGCTACAGCTTGCTGGCATTCGGTATTATAGCACGTTCCTGTCTGCAGCCTGCATTCAATTGGATAGCCAGTACACGGATTTCCATTATATGGCGTACCCCAAGCGAAGCATACCCCATAATCACACCTTCCTTCAGCACACTCATTTTCAGGAACTAATGTGCAAGGAGTGTTCTCAAGTTCATTATACTCGTCCTTGTGTGTGCATGCTCCTGATATGCATTCATCAATTGTACAGGGATCATTATCACTTGCACAAGGAGTCCTGTCATCTGCAGTAGGATGTATGCACTCTGCCTCATCATTGCAAATGTCATTAGTGCACGGATCACCATCATCAGCACATGTTTCACCAAGAGCTACAGCCTGCTGGCATTCAGAATTATAGCATGTTCCTGTCTGCAGCCTGCATTCAATAGGATAGCCAGTACACGGATTTCCATTATATGGCGCACCCCAAGCGAAGCATACACCATAATCACACCTTCCTTCAGCACACTCGTTTTCAGGAACTAATGTGCAGGGAGTGTTCTCAAGTTCATTATACTCGTCCTTGTGTGTGCATGCTCCATCTATGCATTCATCAATTGTGCAGGGATCATTATCATTTGTACAGGGAGTCCTGTCATCTGCAGTAGGATGTATGCATTCTGCTTCATCATTGCAAATATCCTCTGTACATGGATCTCCGTCATCAGTGCATGTTTCGCCAAGAGCTACAGCCTGCTGGCATTCAGAATTATAGCATGTTCCTGTCTGCAGCCTGCATTCAATTGGATAGCCAGTACACGGATTTCCATTATATGGCG
>JAHWHF010000032.1 GCA_019323415.1 Candidatus Woesearchaeota archaeon
AGAATTGCAAAAGACATTGCGTGCGAATATGCAGACCTCAGGTGTGATGATACTGACTTTCTTTACACAATCAAATCAGACTCTTCAATTATAGGCGGCCCGAGCGGCGGAGCTGCACTTTCAGTTCTTACACTTGCAGAGCTTAAAGGAAAAAAAGTTGATGATAAAATGAGCATAACAGGCACAATAAACAGCGGAGGGCTTATAGGCCCTGTTGGCGGATTGATGCCAAAGATAGAAGCAGCTGCATCTGAAGGCCTGAAAACAGTTCTGATTCCAAAAGGAACAAGATATTTTGACAAGACAGATGAAGAAAACAATACAGAAACAATAGATCTTGTTGAGTTTGGAAAAGGCCTTAATGTGACTGTTGTTGAAGTTTCAACAATAGGGGAAGCATATTCATACTTTGTCCATGAAACTTATGTTGAAGAGCGTGTTGAAGTTGATGTTGATGAATCATACCAGCAGACAATGAAGATGCTTGCTGAGATGCTGTGCAACAGGACAAAAGAGCTTGAAATCGGCCTGGACAAAGAAACTGAGAACAATGTAATGAACTTGACAAGCAAGGCAAAAGAAAGCTTTGACAAGCAGGAATATTATTCAGCTGCAAGCTATTGTTTTGGTGCAAACCTCAAGTACCAGGAAGTATGGTATTCGCGCATGAGCCATGATGAGACTGATTCAAAAATTAAGCAGCTGTACAGCAGGGTTGAAAATTTCAAGATAAAGGATTATGATTCAATAACTGACCTTCAGATTTACATGGTTGTAAAGGAAAGGTTGTATGAAGCTGAAAAATGGCTTGATATGGCAAATGAAAGCCTTGGAAAAAGCAAGCTTGCAGATGCACAGAAGTATACTGCGTATGCAAATGAAAGGGTTTATTCTGCTGAAGTATGGAGCAGCTTTTTTGACAATAATGACAAAAAGATATTCTTCAGCCAGGAAATGCTTAACAAGGGCTGCATGACAAAGCTTGGTGAAGCGCGCGAAAGGGTCCAGTATGTCAAGATATATTTTCCTGACCTTGTAAAAGAGACTGTTGAAGAGCTTATGCAGGCAGAGACAGACCTTGACATAGGCCAATATGAGCTGTGCATGTTCAAGGCAGCAAAGGCAAAGGCAGAAGCAGATGTTATATTAAGTGTCATGGGCGTTAAAAAAGAGTATCTTGACTCAACAATAGATGAAAAACTCAAGGTTGTCATAAAACAGATTGCAAAAAAGGACCATTTCCCTATTGTTGCATATTCATATTATGTTTATTCTGAAAGCCTTAAGCATGAAGATGATAAATACTCTGCACTTCTTTATGCAGAATATGCGCTTGAGCTTGCCAATCTTGAGCTGTACTATAATATAGATGGCGAGAAGCTTGACCTTGAAGCAAAAGAAAAGGTGGTAATTGCCATTCTTGTTATACTTTTAATCCTAATATCGCATTACCATATCAGGAAAGCATAGTTCTGTTATAGGATTCTCTAGTTTTTTAGGATGAGCATAAAACCCCGGCAAATGCCGTTGCCGACATTTGCAGGGGAAAAAGAGGTGATAGATGATTATAACATGTGAATAACGTAAATTCCAACTACCCCCACATAACACATAGTTGTGTTTACTGCATAGTAGATATTCCTTATATATAAATGTTTCGCCAGATTTTCTGCCGGAACAGCCAAAAAATCACAAAAAGGCATAAATATGACCTGGCAAATGAGCTAGGCATGGCATGCCAGATGTGCAAAACAAGGCCCTATTTCAATAGCATGTGCAAGAGCTGCTTTGACAGTTATTTTGTCAAAAAAGTGAGGAAAGACATAAGGCTGAATGACCTTTTCAGGAGAAATGATGCTATTCATGTCAAAGAGGCTAAAGATGCGCCAAGCTTTGCAGCAAAATGGTTTATCTCAAACATGCAGATGCCTTTAAAGATATCAAAAAAAGGCAGGCAGATTATAGGCACAAGCATTGAAAGGGAATGCTCCGAGTTCTTATGCTCAATGTTCATGAACAAGGCGCTGAAAAACCAGAAAAATACCATCAAGCTTCTTTCAAGCATGTCTGAAGATGAGATTTTTGCATTTGTAAAGCTGAAAGGCTACAAAGGAAAGGCTACAAAAAAAGATGACATTATGCAAATGGTTGAAAATATAGAAATCAAGCACAGCACAACAAGGGCTGCTCTGCTTAAGTCAGTAGAATTCCTGAAAAAACTGTGAATATTGCGATAATGTTCCGATTTTTCTTAGTAAATGCTTATTAAAATCAAAAACAACAATAGAATATGAAAAAATTGATTTTGCTGTCGGTTTTTATATTTTTGCTTGGATGTTCAGGCATAGTATATGAGCAAAACAAAGAAACAGAAGTGTATTTCAGCCCTTCAGCGAACCTAAATGAAAAGCTGATAGAGTTTATTGATTCTGCAAATAGCACATTATATTGCGCATTCTATGATATGAATGAAGAAATTGCTTTAAGCCTTGCAGAAAAAGGCAAAAAAATAGATGTAAGGCTGATAATGGATGATGAGAACAAGGCAATTAGTGGTTCTGCTGTTAGAGTTGATGGTGATGGCTTGATGCACAACAAATTCTGCATAGCTGATTCTGGGAGAGTGTGGACAGGATCTTTCAACCCAACAAACAGGGGCAGTTTGAATAACAACAATGTTATGATTATTCATTCAGAATATATTGCACATGATTATGAGGATGAATTCTTTGAAATGTGGCAAGGTGAGTTCAAGTCAGGCAAAAAAGTTAGGCAGAATAAAGTTATTTTGAACAATTCGACATATGAAATTTATTTTTGCCCTGAAGACAATTGCGGAGAACATCTTCTTCAGAAGCTGAATGGGGCTGAAAAAAGCATTTACTTTATGCTGTTCTCGTTTACACGCAAAGATGTTTCTGATGTGCTTATTGAAAATCATTTGCATGGAATTGATGTAAAAGGCATTGTTGAGAAAAGCAGGATTGGCCAGGAATACAACCAGTACAAAAATCTGGCTGGCAAGGTCGATGTAATAACAGACAACAGCGAATACACAATGCACAACAAAGTATTTATTATTGACAATAAGACAGTTGTTACAGGAAGCTTTAACCCAACTGAATCTGCAGATACAAGAAATGATGAAAACATGCTCATTATCCATGATACAGAGATTGCAGCCAAGTTTATTGAAGAATTTAATGCATTGTTTAATCAGTAAAATGCAATAGCCGCATAGCCAACAGCATTAGTGAAGTCGCCAACAATGTCGCCCGATGTCTTGTAATCAAGAAATTTGGCAGACTTCATTCCAACAAGCCTAAGGTATTCCATCATTACAGTAAGAGGCTTTGCGCCGCATATTGTTGCCTGCGTTTTTTTTAAATAATCATGAAAGCCTTCAACATCAAGCTTGATGATTTTGCTTATTGCTGCTTTGCCAAGCTTATAGAGGCTATCCTTAATATTTGATGCAAACGGAACATAGCCATAGTTTGGGCCGTAATGTGTAAAATCTGCACTTACAATTATTGTTATTTTTTTGTTAAGCTCCCTGGCAGTATTCCTTATTTTTTCAGCAACCCCCTCTGTCTCATTTACAAGAACAGGCGTGATTTTTATGTCTTTTAGCCTGTCCTTATTTGCAATCTGCAAAAATGGAAGCTGGACTTCAATGCTGTGCTCTTCAACATGGTACCTGTCATTGTGCCTTATGCCTTTTTTATGCAGCGCATTTGAAAAGTCCTTGTCATTCTTGACTATTGAGATAGGTGTTTCCCAGTCATCAAACGATATTGATGTTGGCTGGCCGCTGTGCGCTGTGCCCAGTATGACGAAAGTGTCAGGAAGGCTTGACTCTGCAATTTCCTTATATGCCCATGCAGCTGTCTGGCCTGAGTATGCATAGCCTGCATGGGGTGCTATAACTGCAAGAATTTGCTGGGTTTTTCTTTTTGAAGGCATGCCCGGGCCTTTTTTGAAGCATTCTTCTATCTGCGAGCTTAGCTTTGAAAAATCATTTGCATAGAACTGGCCTGAAACAATAGGGTATCTTACCATGCAAAAATTATAGAAATGCAAGTATATTAATCTTTTTCAAGAAGCCAGTTAAAGAAGCCCTTTACCCTGCTCTTTTTTGCTTTCTTGCTTTTTTTAGTCTTTTGCTTTGGCCGCTCTTTTACAACTACTTTGACAATCTTTGGCTTTTCCTTTGCCTGCTTTTCAAGCAGCTTCAGCCTTTTTTCAAATAAGTCGAGCTTCTCAGCAATATTATATACCTGGCCTGAAAGTATATCCTCAACTCTTCTGAATTCCTTGTAATCCTTTTTCTTGATTTTTTTCTGTTGCTTTTCAAGCTTCCTTAGCCTTGAATCTGTTTCATTGAATTTCCTGTAAGCAGAATTTCTCAAATTGTCAATGCTCTGGCCGATTGATATAAGCTCCTTAAGCTCAGCCTCAACCTCGGCAAGCCATTTCTCATATTTGACAAAGCTCAGGCTTGTCAAAGATTTTCTCTTAAGGCTGACAAGGTTTTCCTTGAGCTTTTCGATAAGGTCATATGTATCCTCAAACTTCTCAAACTCTGTCCTGAGCTTTACAAACTTGCTCTCAAGTTTGCCCAAGTCTATTTTCCTTACATCCTTTTTCTCAATCTCAGAAGAAAGAAGCTGAAGCTCTTTGTTAAAAGTGCTTTTGTCAACAAAAGTCTGGAGGTCAGAACTTATGTTTGCAATATCGCTTTCTGCCTTTTTGAGCCTTGAAAGGCTCTCAAGCCTCTGCTTTATCTTCTCAAGCTCTCCAGAGATTTCTTCAAATTTTTTGTTAAGCTCTTCTGCCAATACCATTTTATATCCTTTTCAGCTTAGACTTAATCCTTGCAAGGTCTCTTGATATCCTTCGCACTGTTTTCTCAAGCAGCGCTTTTTTTACAAGGAATTTTTTCAGGCTGTTCAGCTCAGCAGCCTCCTGCCTTAGCTGGTCAACCTTTTTGTTGAAATACTTGTACTGCTTTTTTGTGATTGAAATATCATCAAGGTCATAGAAATGCTGGAGCATGTAAACAACATCGGGGTTTTTTGAGACAAGGCTGTCAAACTCGTCATGCTCAACAAACTGCGCGCTTTCTTTTTCAAAGAACTGCTTTGCGTAATCAAAAATCTGCTGCTGCGTGAGCATCATCTTTTTGAGGCTCTTGATTGAATTGTTCAGCCTCTTGTTCTGTGCTTTTACAGCTGACAGCTCTTTCTTTATTTTATTAAAGCTGTTCCTTAAAGCAATTTCGCTAACCATTGTCCCCCACTACTCTAAAGTGGTTAGGACATATTTAAATGTTACTGAATATTTGAAAAAACCATGATAAAGAACATGACAAGAAATATTGTGCTTTCTGATGAGAAGAAAATATGCAAGAGCATTTTTTCAAAGGCAAAGGGGCTTATGTTCACATTAAAGCCGAAAAGCCTTGTGTTTGTAAACAATTCTGAAGCGCCGAGCATGATACATATGATATTTGTTTTTTATCCTATTGATGTTCTTTGGCTTGACAAAGACAGGAAGGTTGTGCATATGGAAAGGCTTGCGCCATTCAGGGTTTCAAAAAATATTAATGCACAATATATAATAGAGCTTCCAAAAGGCTCTGCCAAAGAAACAGCTATTGGCGATGAAATAGAATTCTAAAAGATGAATATCAGGTATAAAAGCCTGCGATTATAACTGCAATGCCATCAAGCCAGCAGTAATATGAGAACAGCTTTAGCCTTTTATTTTTTACAACAATGAGCAACAACTTCAAAGACAGGTAGCCGGCTATTACTGCAATTAAAGTACCTATTGCAATAGGGCCCCATTCAACAGCGGCATAGCTCTGGATTTTAGACAGCTGCAGGACTGATGCGCCCAATATTGCAGGAATAAATAATAGGAATGAAAAATTAACAGCCTCATCTTTCTTGACACCAAAAAATAATGCTGCTGCAATTGTTGAGCCAGACCTTGATATGCCCGGCATTATTGCAAGGCCCTGCACTGCACCGACTGTTAAAGCAGATGCTGAATTAATGGATTTATTTTTCTCAAGCCTTTCGCAAAAGAAAAGCACAAATCCTGTGACAAGCAATGCGCTTCCAACAGGAATTAATGTTGAGAACATTGACTCAAAAAAATCTTGGAAAAAATATCCAATCAAAGCAGTCGGGATTGTGCCCAGAATTACAAAGTATGCAATCTTCCTGTATTTGCTATAGCTTTTGATAAAAAAGGATAATGTGACTTGTTTAATTTGTTCCCAAAAAACAAGCAGAACAACAAGCAGGCTTCCTATGTGGACAAAAAGATCAAAAATAATGTTATCCTGCGTAAGCCGAAAAAGCTGCTGGAAAATAACAAGGTGGCCTGAACTGCTCACTGGCAGCCATTCTGTTATGCCCTGGATTAATCCAAGGATGATTGCCTGCAAAATAGTTGTCATTGCAGAATATACTAAAACTGACATATATAAATGTTCTTAAAAACAAAACAATTAAAAAGCGTAGAAAAATCCGTTAACTATAAATAGAACGGGGATGTAGTATAACCTGGCTAGAATAGCTGGCTCCAGATGCTGGCAATATTACAGCAGGAAAAACCAGCGGATTGGGGTTCGAATCCCCACATCCCCATATAAAAAAATCAAAAAACAAAAAAAATGGTGTGGTATAGAGACGTTGTGTTCAAGCTTAGGGACCTGGGCTTTCTTGACCTGATTTTGCCATTCATTCTTGTATTTGTTGTTGTGTTTGCAATACTTCAAAAGGTAAAGATTCTGGGTGATGTAAAGAAAAAGCCCGAAGTCAAAAAATATAACATGATTGTTGCACTTGCAATGGGGCTTCTTGTTGTAATGCCGCATGTCCTTTACGGAGGCGCAGCAGGAGACGGAGAGCTTACATTGACAACAAAAGGAGGAAACCATTACCCTGATGTTGTTGACATTCTAAACAATTCCCTGCCGAGCGTTGCAGTCTGGCTTGTTGCAATACTTATGCTTATGCTGATTATGGGCATATTCGGAAGCAAGGCAGATGTCAAGAAAAAATACAAGGGCTGGATACTGGCCTCTGCTGTTGCTCTTGTCATATACATATTTGGAGTTGCTGCAAACTGGTTTGACTCGCCGAAAAGCTGGAACAACTGGTTTGACACTCCTGCAACACAGTTCATACTTCTTGTTATAGTTGTTACAGTAATAGTTGTTGCAGTTGCAAATGCAGGAGAAGGCAATAAGCAAGAGAAGCAGGGGCGCTTGTTTTAGAAATATTTTGCTTGTTTTTTTCATAAAATTTATATAAAGCACCATTTCTGCAGAGGTTGCCGATTGCAATACTGACCAAAAAAGCAGTTTTTGTATTTATTCGGCAGTAGTAATACAAGGGAAAAGTTTATATACTATAGGCTATTTACATAAACATTGCGTATCAAAAGGGGGGACTTTAAGGGGGATTTGTGAACATTTCACATAGAAACTATTGTGTTGGAGAGATAAAAAATGAAGTCTCTTGATGAGAAATTATGGACATTCTGTAAATATAGTGTAGCTGCAGGACTAGCGCTATTTGGATATTCAATGCTTCCAGGCACAGCATATGCTGGAGAGCCTGCGCAAGCACCACAGGCACAGGAAGCTAAAAATGAAGAGAAAAAGAAGCCTAAAATGTACAGGCTTTTCTTTGATAAAGAAGGAAAAATGCAAATGGTTCCTTTGTCAGAGCCTTTGCCTGAGAAAAAGGAAAAGCCAGAGCCGCAGCCAGAGGTAATACCTCCTAAGCCAAGGGTTACAAGGAATGAATATGGCGAGGTTGGCGGAAGAAAGAGAGCTGCAGGCGAAAAGCCAGCACATGAATATTCAGCAAAAGTTTCAATTGAAAAAAATGAAAATGACCAGGGAGACACTGAAACAGTAAGGGAAGAAGTCCTTGTCAGAAACCTAAAAGACAGGGAAAGACTAAGGTATGAAGCAGGCCTTGAATTTGTCCAGGCAAGCAATGCACTAAAGAATGAAAGTGCTGCAAAAGGCAGTGTCTACAGGACATTTGAAAGGCACGGCATTGGCGTTGAGGCAAAGCTTGGAAACAAGGAAGTCAGCGGAGCTGTAAGCGGCCATGTTGACTCGCCTGGAAAAAATGTAAGATATTCAGGCTATGTTGGCGGCGGCAGAAGGCAAGACGGCACAAAAGAAGAAACTTACGATCTTGAGACAAAAACAGAAACAGAGCATGTAAAAGTCGGCGGCAGCGTTAAAGTAAAGATTGCTGACAATGCAGAGCTTACAACAGGCGCGAGCTATTACGGCGCAGACACTGATGTTAAAGTTGACGGCACTGCACTTGGCCAGACAATAAGAATGAGAGACAACATAGACACAAAAGTCTACAGCGCATACTCAATTTTATCATTGAAAAATACAAACGAGGCATCAAGCCTTAAAGGCGGGCACATTGGCGTGATTTTTACTGCAAATGAAAACAGCACATCTGAAAAGACAAACAAAGATGTTGTTGTTGTAGGCGGAACAAACCACCAGCTTGCAAAAAGGGTTAACATGCTAATAACTGGCAAAGTAGGGGCAGACCAGTACGGCGCAGGCACAAAATTCATATTCGGCCCAGAAGTTGACAGGCTTGCAGGGCTGTACCAAAAGCTAAGCGCAATCGCTGATGCTGAAAGTGAAGATTACAAACAGGTCATGAAAGAGATTGACCTTGTCCAAAGAGGGCTTAACACACAAATCATAGGATTATCAGCTACAAGAAATTCAGAGGCAGACACAACAAAGCTGTCTGCAGACTACACCCAGAAATTCGCAAGCGGCTTTAACTGGGGCGCGGGCGTCAGCAGGACAGTCGGCAGCCTTAAAGTCTACGAGCTTATGGGAAAAGTCGGCTATGAAAGGGATGAGTTTTTTGCGCAGCTGATGGGCGCTTTGACAAAAGGCGACTATGACGGAAAAAAAGTCGAGCTTGTGATAGGTTTCAAAGACTAAAAACAAAACTAAAAACAAAAAATAACATTTAACCAAACATGCGGAGGGTATGAAAATGGAAAACTGGAAAAAAATTTTGGCTTTGGGCTTAGCATCAACATTCGGAGTGGCTTACGCTGGCGATAAAGTTGATACTGATCCTAGCATAAAGAAAGAAGCTCCTAAAAAGGAGGACGCACCTAAAGAAGGTGCTGCTGGAAAAGGCAAAGAGGCTGAGGCTCCTAAAACAGAAGCTGAAAAGCCTGCAGAACCTGTTGTCATAAAGTTTGACGAGGCAAAATTCGGCAAGCTGTACAAGACAGGAAAAGCATGGATTGACGACGGCCTTACAAGTGAAGAGCTTAAGAAGCTTGGCGCAGTCCTTGTAAAGTCTGACAAAGGCTTTGAGATTGTCTTTGTACAGAAAGGCGAACTTGCAGAGCTGCCTTACAAAGTTGCATCTTTCACTGAAAGAGAGCAGGCAGAGGCAAAAAAGCACTTTGTCGTAGCAGCGCAGGTAGACAATGACAAGGTTTCATTCCTTGAAACAGAAGTCAACAAAGCTTTGATTGACGCACTTGTTAAAAGGGCAGACCATCTCTTAAGAGCTGACCTTGAAGAAAAAGCAGCAGGAACTGAAGGCAGTGAAGGCCTGATGGTTGTTGGTACAGAGGACGGCAAGCAGATGTTTGCATACCTTGGCAAGCTGGGCGTAAACATTTCATCCCAGGAAGCTGACAGGTTCGGCCTTGGCAAAGATGCAAAAGATGCAGTTGAAAGCTGGATAGAAGTCAGGCAGAAGACTGTTAAATCAAAGGACAAGGAAGGCAAAGAAATAGAGAACATTGTCAACGAATTTTACATGGTTAGTGAGTTTTTGGACGGAAGCAAAGGCGAGAAGCTGGTTTCAGAAGACTATGTCAAAGGAATTGCAGCAAAGCTTGCTGAAGTCGCAGCATACGAGAGCTCAGTTGAAATGGTTGTTGACCCTAAGACAAAGGTCAATGTTCCAAAAGCAGCATACGACAGGGCTGTTGAGCTTTCAGCGCTAAGGGACTCAAAAGACGGCAACACATACTCACACACATTGAAAGAGCTGAAAGAAGTTGCAGACTACAAGCACCAGAAACCTGGGCACGCTAAATACCTAAATGACTTTATCGATGAAGTCAAACAGGGATTCATGCCACAGAACGGCTGGACACCTATTGCCAGCAAGAAAGTCGACGAATACCTTGCTAAAAAGGTTGAAGAAGGCCTGAAAGGCGGCGAGCCTGACAAAAAGGTTGCTAAAGAAGACATTGCAAAAGGAGTTGCAGAAGCAAGAAAACACCTGACATACAAAGTATCATTTGTTGAAGGCGGCAGATGCGAATTCCAGGTAACAGCAATGTACGAAGGAGAGAAAGTCTTCACAAAGAAGATGAACGTAACTCCAGGCAAGGAAGTAGGCGGAAACTTCGAACAGATATTGATTGAGGCTTTGAACACAGCTGGCTACACCAACTAAGCTGTTCAAACCTTTTTTATTTTATTTTTAAAATACTGAAACGGGGTGCGGAGCTTAAAAATGAAACTAAGCAAAATAATCACATTCACAATCATGCTTATCATGGCACTGCAGGTTATTGCAAGTGCAGGATATGCGTATGATTTTGACTTGAACCTTGCACCAACTGCAGTGCTTAGTGCAAGCAGGACAAGTGGCGAGGCTCCTTTGGTTGTTTCTTTCATAGGAATTGGAATTGACCCTGAAGGAGACAGGCTTGAGTATCATTGGAACTTCGGAGACGGAGCACATTCAAGCTCGCAGAACCCTGTCCACATATACACACAGGCAGGAGAATACAGGGTAAGCCTGACTGTTGAAGATGACCACGGCAACACAGGACATGACTATGAGACTATTGTAGTCAAAAACATAAACCTTGGACCTTCTGTAACATTATATGCAAGCAGGTCAAGCGGCGAAGCTCCTTTGGCTGTTGCATTCACAGCTGTAGGCGTTGACCCTGAAGGAGACAGGCTTACATACAACTGGAATTTTGACGACGGCACAACAAGCACAGCGCAGAACCCAGTACATACTTTTCAAAAAGCAGGATCATATAATGTAAAAGTTACTGCAAGAGATACTGCAGGAAACACAGACACAGAATCAAAAGTAATCATAGCAACAACATCAAACAGCGCTCCAACTGTTGCAATGAGCGCATCAAGGACAAACGGAGAAGTTCCTGCAAATGTTGCATTCTATGCTGTTGCTCAAGACCCTGAAGGAGATGCACTTGCATACCATTGGGAGTTCGGAGACGGTGCAATAAGCACATTACAGAATCCTGTTCATACATTCACAGAAGTAGGCACATACGAAGTAACAGTTACTGTTGAAGACCCTGCAGGAAACACAGGACACGACAGCATGCAGTTTATTGCTTTCACAGACAACACAGCACCAAGCGTAGTGCTTAGCGCATCAAGGACAAACGGGGAAATCCCTGCAACAGTTGCATTCTATGCAATTGCTCATGACCCTGATGCAAATGACGTTATAACATACCATTGGGAGTTTGGAGACGGTGCAACAAGCAACCTCCAGAACCCAATACATACATTCACAGAAGTTGGTGAATATGAAGTGGTTGTCAGAGTAGAGGACAGCGCAGGAAACACTGCAACTGACAAGCTTACATTTATTGCATTTACAGACAATATGGCGCCAACTGTTGTTGCAACAGCAGTTCCTGAAAAAGGAGTGCCGCCATTAACTGTCATATTTTATGCGGCAGGGCACGACCCTGAAGGAGACATGCTTACATATCACTGGGAGTTTGGAGACGGCTCAACAAGCAATGTCCAGAATCCAGTTCATACCTATACCGCACTAGGGCAATACACTGCCAAAGTAACTGTTGAGGATACTGCTGGAAACACAGGAACAGACAATGTTGAGATTGAGGTTGTTTATGAGCACGATGATGACTTCAACATACCTCCAACAGCAATCGCATCTGCAAACCCATTAGAAGGATGGGCTCCTTTGACTGTATCATTCGTTGGTATTGGAATCGACCCAGACGGATACATTGTATCATACCATTGGAACTTTGGAGACGGCACAACAAGCAACATGCAGAACCCTATACACACTTATGTGAACATGGGAGCATACGAGGCTGTGCTTACTGTTACAGATGATGACGGTGCAACAGGCTCAGACTCAGTTACAATTGTTGTCAATGAGCAGATTGTACCTCCACCCGGACCTAACGATTACACAATACACCTTTACCAGGGATGGAACCTTATTTCATTGCCAGTAAGGCCTGTCAACACAGACATAAGCTCTGTTTTGGCTGGTATTGACTTCATGACATTATGGAGGCATGAGAACGGGCAATGGGAATCATACCTAAATGGTGTTGGAGGAGAATTCACAACAATGGAAGCTGACAGGGGATACTGGATATACTCAAACATAGAGCAGGACCTGACAGTCAGAGGACCAACAGGCGGCTCATGGCCATTGCCAGAAGCATGGTATTTGGCAGGATACACAAGGACAGTTGTCCAGCCAATAACATCATCTCTAAATGAGATAGACTTTAATACTATATGGAGATGGGACGCAGTTGACCAGCACTGGGAGTCATATTTGAGCGGTGTTGGAGGAGAATTCACAGTACTAGAGCCTGGAAGAGGATACTGGATATACTCAAACCAGGCAGGAGTATGGACATACTAAGGAGGGGAGCATTATGATGAAAAAGATATTAACAATATTCGGAATGTTGATGCTTGCGCTTATGCCGCTTGTTTCAGCAGGATGGATAGACGACAATGGAGAACCAAGTTACTTGGTGTATGGCAGGATCTTTACTTTGGATGGCGCACCTGCAAATGGGGCAACATACAAGATAAGGACATACGACCATGATAACGGCGGACAATTACTTAGTGTACAGACTGGAGTAGTTGGGGCAGTATTGCCTGGTTACCTTTACGAGTCAAAAAATGCAGTTGACTCTGAAGGAGACACTGTGGTTATAGAGATAAGCCTAAACGGGCAGACAAAGACAATATTGAAGACAGTGACTGCACAGCAGGAAGAGCTTCATGTTATTGGCCTTGGCGATGTGAGACTAGATGTATCAGGGGGAGAAGAAGAGCTGGCTAAAAAAGCAGGTTCT
Source organism: Candidatus Woesearchaeota archaeon (assembly GCA_019323415.1). GTDB lineage: Archaea > Nanobdellota > Nanobdellia > Woesearchaeales > WJKV01 > JAHWHF01. Next base: position 13,192 of record JAHWHF010000032.1, read on the forward strand.
ATCCACATTGACAGGTTCAGGCTGACAAGGGGAGAGTTTTTGCCTGTTGGCGAGATGCTTGAATCAGCCATAGCTGTAAGCAACCTTGGCGAAGAGGACCTTGAGGATGTCAGGATAACAGTCGGTGTGCCAGACCTTGGAATACACATGAGGGCAGGCCCATTTGACCTTGACGACAACGACGACATCAGCAAAGAGCTGTTCATGGAGATCCCAGAATGGGCTCAGCCAGGAGACTACACAATAAGGATTGACGTCAGCAACGACCAAATACAGAGAGTTATACACAGAGAATTCACAGTAATAGGCTAAACAGTAGTATATCCTAGTCACTACTAGGAGATACTAAAAAAACCGAAAGGTTTAAATACTACCGAAGGTTACCAGGGGTAGGTAACAGATAGCAGTATCTGGTGCCTACGAGGGGTAAAATAATAGTCTTTATTTACTTAAGTAAATGGGGGTTAGAACAAAAATGGAAAGAAAAACAAAAATGTACGGCATTTTTGTGCTAGTATTGCTAAGCATCCTAGCTGTAGCAACAGTAGCAAGCGCAGTTCCAGTCACAATCCTTGGAGTAGAGGTTAATGGCAAAGAACTGACAGACGACCAAACCCGCATCTACGAAAGAACTGACTCCCTAGAAGTTGAAGTCGAGCTGGAAGCAGCTGTAGACGTTGACAACGTAAGAGTCAGAGTTGAAGTAGACGGATTTGAAGACGAGCTAATCGAGGAAGTATCTGATCTCTTCGACATGAAAGAAGGCAGAGTTTACACTGAAGAGTTTGAACTTGCATTGCCATCTGAAATGGACAGAGACATGTACAACTTGAGAGTTATTGTCAGCGACAGGAACTCAAGTTTGCTAACAGCAGACTATATGCTCGAAGTTGACACAGCAAGACATGCAGTAGCAATAACAGACATCGACTTCCACCCGCAAGGAGCTGTCAAAGCAGGAAGTTCTTTGGTCGCAACTGTTGAAGTTGAGAACAGAGGACAGAAAGAGGAAGACGTTGAAGTCAGCATCTCAATACCAGCACTTGGTGTCGGAGATGAGGATGACATCGACGACCTTGACCCTGACGAAGACGCAGACAGTGAAGAGCTGTGGGTAAGGATAGACAAATGCGCAGCACCTGGAGAATACACAGTAGTTGTTAAAGCAGACACTGGCAGAGAGTCAGTTACAGAGGAGAGAAAGGTCCAGGTAGTTGACGGCGGCCTATGCGCGCCTGAGAAAAAGACAGTGCTAACAGTTGGTAGCTCAGTCAGCAAAGTTAAAGCTGGCGAAAAGGCTATCTTCCCAGTAACATTGGCTAACGAAGGCAAGGCAGACGAGACATACGTCTTGGCTGTTGATGGCGTAGACGGTTGGGCAACAGCATTGATAAGTCCGGAAAGCGTTGTTTCAGTTGACGCAGGCGAAACAAGCACAGTATTTGTGTATGTTACACCTGACAAGAAAGCTGAAGATGGCCAGAAGATGTTCACATTGACTGTAAAGTCAGGTGACGACGTCCTTAAACAGGTTGCTTTGAGCCTTGAAGTTGAGGAAAAAAGCAATGTTGCTGTTAGAGTTATCGAAGTTGTTTTGATAGTTCTAGTAGCTGTACTTGTTGTTTTGGGTCTTGTTATCGGTTTTAACAAGATGAAAGCTAACAAGGAAGAAGGCGAAGAAGAAGGCCAGACCTACTACTAAGCACAAGCAAAAAAAACTATTTTATTTTTTTTATTGATTTTTTCTTTTTTTTATTTGTTTTTTATATAAGAGCTAGAGAATAAGATAATTTTGTTTTGTAAAGCAAATATTTCTAATTTAAAGGATAAAAAAATTATTTCAGATATTCTTCAAGTTTGATGTTATTTACTTCAACAACACCTGACTTTTTTGGTGCAAATGCTTCTGAAAGCATAATGCCTCTTGGATCTACTGGCACAAGAACTCCTTTCTGCAATGTGTAGACCTGGTTTGTCAACTCCCCATTGTTAAGCTTGAAGAGCAAAACGCCATTCGGATGAAGGTGCGTTTCAAGAACCATCTTATCCATATTAAGCTTGTCCTCTGAATGGTTCAATGTGACTTCGAGCTCTCTCAAATCTGCAGAAGGCTCAAGATGGTAACCTGCCACAAGCTGTGCACTGTTTTGCGCCGGCAGATAATAAATGCCGGGGGTATCTGGCAATATATTTCCCTCTAATTTTATTGGTCTTGATATCAAGCCAGGAACTTTGTATTTTGCAGGCTGTGTAACATTAACCTGGTGCGGGAAATTACCAAACTCTTTTTCAAATGGTCTAGGAAGAAATCTCGTATGGTCTCTTGTAAAATGCATAAGTCTTCCATCAGGCGCCACAGGAAGAACTTCTTCTGAAAGCTCTTTTTCAAGTGCTGTCAATGGGTTATCAATATACTTTGCATCAACATAGCCAGAAACAAGCTTTGCAACACAATCCCCAAAATCCTTTCTATCCTGCCGTACTGCAAGCAGATAATCATCGCCATCAATCGTAGTTGTATAGACGCCAGAAACGCCTAAATTCGCAAAATCATGACCCTGCCCCAGTTCCTTCTTGAGCTGCTTTGCATCGACTGGGTGCCTGTGCTTCATCATTTCAGGAAAGCTCATTTCCATTCCAATAACCTTAGCATCGATACTATTTTTAGCACTAGAAATATTAACTCGTTTATTCCTAAATTCCTTTGGGTCTTCTGCACCTAATATTTTTGCCATAATGCCTCTCAGAATATAAGAAGAACTGCCGATATATAAAGCTTTCTATTTTTCACCACCAATTAGTGGTAATTTTTTAATAGGCTGAAACTCGAGCGCCTTCCGTCAGGGCTGAATTTATATTGATTAGATTTTTATATGAGCTAAAGAATAAGCTGATTCTATGAAAACATCATTAACTGGCTTAGAGCTGAAATACATGCTGAAAGAGCTAGATTTCATAGTCGGGGGCAAAGTTAACAAGGTGTTCCATCCTGCCAAGAAAGACATTATTTTCCACATACACGTGCCTAATAAGGGCAAAACACTGCTCAGGATTGTGGCTGGGAAGATAATGTTTGTTACAAGCACAAGGCCCGAGGCTGAGGAGCCTGACTCATTTGCCCTGTATTTGAGGAAAATACTGTTTAACGCTAGAATTAAGGCCATTTCACAGCTTGGCACTGAACGTATTGTCAAGCTTGAATTTGATGATTATTCGCTTTATATTGAGCTATTCGGCAGGGGCAATTTTGTAGTGTGCGACAATGAGGACAAGATACTGAATGTCGAGGAAAAACAGGTCTGGAAAGACAGGTCGCTTGTAAAGGACGAGATATACAGGCACCCAAAAAAAGAGTACAATTACAACACAATCAATGCAGAAAGGCTGGCATTGCTTCTTGATGAGTCTGGCGAAGGGCTTGTCAGGGTGCTTGCAACTGAGCTTGGGCTTGGAGGGCAGTATGCTGAAGAAGTATGCCTTGTTTCAGGCGTTGACAAGGACAAGAAAAAGCTGACTGTTGTTGAGCTTGAAAATGTAATAAAAGCGCTGCAAGATGTTGTGAACAGGCAGCATGAGCCTGTTCTTGTCATGGATAATGGCAAAATCAAAGATGTTTTGCCTTTCAAGCTTCAGATTTATGAAGGATTTGAGCAGGGCAGGGTAGAGTCTTTAAGCTCTGTACTTGACGAGATTTATGCAAGGGAGCTCGAGTCTGAAGCAAAGGAAAAAGGCCTTGAAAAGTACAATGAAAAGCTCAAGAAAATGGAGAATGTCATAGAGCAGCAG
>JAHWHF010000033.1 GCA_019323415.1 Candidatus Woesearchaeota archaeon
AGATCACATGGCCTATAAAATCCTCCTGGAAACCATTCGTGAAAATTATTATAGTCCTTGTAAGCGTCTTGATCTAGTTCTTCTGCCATATCATTTAAACAGGAGTCCTCATATATAAATCTTTGCCTTATTTACCCCCCGTAGGTGGTGACAATTCACTTCTTATGCCTATTTCTGCCCCTCAACTCAACCTGCTTTAATCTTTCGAGAATCTGTTGTTTTTCTTGGGCATTGTATCCTTTCAGAACATAGCTAAAAGCATCAGGAATTGAGTAATGCTTTGAATTCAAAGCCTGCTTCAATAAATACAAGTCAACAGCCCTGTCCTCAACTTTTGTTGAGTCAAAGCTAAGACCAAAATCAATAAACACAATCTTTCCATTGCTCAGAATCATGTTTGATGTTGTCAAATCGCCGTGCATGATGTTGTTCTCATGGAGAACAGCTATCTGCTTTCCTATAACATTGCATATTTCCTTGTAATCAGACTTCTCAAGAACATCCCTTAGCTTCTCACCATGAACAAGCTCCATGACTATTTCCATATTTGCTTCATCAACAGAAATAAGCTTTGGGCTTGGAACTAAAGAATTAATCTTCTGTATGACCTTTGCCTCTTTTCTTGTCCTTAGCTTTCTGAGCCTTTCATCAATTTCAGGATGCCTGTATGATTTTGGAATCCTTTGCTTGAGAACTCTATTGTTGTCTGACTTCAATACAGCTTCTGCACCCTGCGCTATAACTTCCATAATACCACTCTAAATAAGGTTATATTTAAAGAAATCTATTCTTCTTTTTCTTCTGCAGGCTCTTCTGCTTCAGGCTCTGCCTCTTCTGCAGGCTCAGCTTCCTGTTCAGGCTCTTCAGCAGCCTCTTCCTTTTTCACAGCTTTCTTGACTTTTTTCTTTGCTTTCTTTACTTTCTTTGCCGGCTTTTCTTCTACAGTCTCTTCTTTAGCTTCCTCTGCAGGCTCTGCAGGCTCTTCTGTTTCAACAGGCTTTTCTATCTTCTCTTTCTCATAGCCGAACCATTTTATCTGCGCTGTTTTCAAAGGATATACTTTTGTAAGAATGTCCTTGAGCTCTTTCTGCACTGAAAAGCTCACAAGCTTGCCAACAAATTCATCGAATGTGCTTTTCTCAATCTCTTTTTTAAGGAAATCCATTGCCTCTTTCCTTAATGTCCTTTTGACAGAGCCTTTAACCCTTGCCCTTGTGACAAACAATGTCTTTATTCTTGTCCTTTTGCCGTCTTTTGTCATGCATGAAAATGAATCATCAAGCCTTGATGTGCCTGGCCTTACCATTCTTCTTATTGAGCCTGTCTGAAGAATAACATTCTTGACAACTGTCTGCGCCTTGTTGTCCTTTACATCAACAATCTGGAGAGTGACATTGACGTTCTGCTTTTTTATGTCTCCTGCAAGCCTTGAAAGGTTAACGCTCAGGTTCCTTCCTATTGTCTGGCCAGCCTCATATGCAGGTGTCTCTCCCACAGGCTTATAGCCAAACTGCTTTGGCGAGACTATCTCTATCCAGTTCTTCTTTTGCTTCTTTAAAACTGCTGTTGGTTTTGCCATCTTTTTGAGAGGGATTTGGTTTTATTTATAAATCTTTTGTGTGCAAGCAACAGTTAGCTTTTTAAATGACCTCTGCAATATTAAAGCCAGAGGTGATAGGATGAAGGAAAAAATCCACTTATTCGGAGCAGTTCTTGCCCTAGGCCTTGTGATTGTAACCATAATTCTTGCTACAAAGCTGAACACAGTTACAGTCTCAACAGAGTACCCTGGGCTAAAAAACACAATAGCAGTTTCGGGCTCAGGCACAATGAGCACACAGCCTGATGAGGCATACTTGTATGTCAGTATATTGACACAGGCAGCAACAGCTGAAGAGGCGCAATCGCAGAACGCAGACATAGCAGATGATGTGATAAAGGCATTAAGAAATGCAGGGATAGCAAAAGATGACATTGAGACATCATCATACAACCTTTACCCAAGGTATGATTATGAAAGGTACCAGAGAATAATCGGCTATGAGCTTACGCATGTATTGAAAGTAAAGACAAATGATATTGAAGATGTAGGCAAGTTCTCAGATGCAGCTGTCCAGGCAGGAGCAAACGGCATAAACAGAGTATCTTTCCAGCTTTCTGATGCAAAGCAGCAGTCTATAATGAATGATGCGCTTGCAAAAGCAACAGACAATGCAAAGGAAAAGGCAGAGTCAATTGCCAAAAACCTTAATGTCAATGTTGGAGGAGTTGTTTCAGTATCAGAATCAAACCTTCAGTACAGGCCGTATGAATATTACGGCATGGCTATGATGGATGAAGCTGTCAAGGCAGAGTCTGTCCCGACACAGATAAGCCCGCAGGAGCTTGAAGTAACAGCATACATAAGTTTGGTATTTGAGATCAAATAAGGAGGAAAAATGGTTTTGGACATGAAGAAAGCAATAAATACTGCTATCAAAAGAGAGGATTACAGCAGGAAGCTGTATCTTCACATGGCAAAGCAGGCAGATGTTGTTTCTGTCAAGAACCTCTGCAGAAGGCTGGCAAAAGAAGAGCTCGGCCATAAGAATGCCTTAAAGACGCTTGACCCAAAAAAGCTCGAGCTTAAGCAGAAATCAAAAGTTCTTATAGGCAGGACACTTGTGTCAACGCCTGTAACAGAGCTTGGCGGTGTCCGCGCAATGCTCACTTTTGCAGTTGACAAGGAGAAAAAAGCAGAGGACCAGTACAAAAAGCTTGCAAAGGCAGTGACAAACAAAAAAGTAAAGCTGCTTTTCACAAGGCTTGCTGCGCAGGAGAACAACCACAAAAGGCTGCTGGCTGCTGAATACAAAAAGATGTTCTGATTGATGAAAAAAACAAACAGCATCAAAAAGCTTGAGCACATAGCTAATCTTCTTAGGCAGGCAGTGATAAAGATGCTTGCAAAGGCAAAATCAGGCCATACTGCAGGAGCTTTGGGAATGGCTGATGTATTTGCCGCGCTTTATTTTAATGCTGCAAGCTATGATGCAAAAAAGCCAGACTGGGAAAAAAGGGACAGGATTATTCTGAGCAATGGGCACATATGCCCTGTAATGTATGCTTCAATGGCTTTTGCAGGATTTTTTCCAATGGATGAGCTTCTTACTTTAAGAAAAATAAATTCAAGGCTGCAGGGCCATCCGCATAACCTTTCACTGCCAGGAGTTGAGACAAGCTCTGGGCCTCTTGGCCAGGGAGTTTCACAGGCAGCAGGCCTTGCGCTTGGCCTGAAAATGAAAAAAAGCAGCTCATTTGTATATTTGCTTACATCAGACGGCGAGCATGACGAAGGCCAGACATGGG
>JAHWHF010000034.1 GCA_019323415.1 Candidatus Woesearchaeota archaeon
CAAGGAAAAAAGGGACATTAACAGGGAATTCATAACAGCATACATAAACGATTACAGCACTATTGAGATAAAAGGCGAAGATGTAAAAAAGCACAGCAATGCAAAAAGGGACATGCTCCACAACCTTGTCGCTCTTGAGATTATGGAGCAGACATCAAACAAGATTGTTGCAAAGGATTTTCTTGACATTGAGAACATTTCAATTGACAACCTTATCAGGAAGATTGACAATATAACAAGGGCAATGATGACTGACTCAAGGAAAACACTTGAGGAGGACTTCTCAGAAAGCATACAACTTAGGGACAAGGATGTAAACAGGATAGGATTCCTTATTTTCAGGATTGTCAAAGAGGGCCTCAAGAACAACAGGCTCAGGAACAAGATGAAAAAATCTGCACTTGAGCTCCATTATGACTGGAGGCTTGCAAAGCAGATAGAGTTTATTGCAAATGACACAAAGAGGATAGCAAGGCTGCTTAAAGACATTAAGCTTGATGCAAAGTCAAGGAAGGCCGTAGACGAGCTTTACTCTGACATAGAGAACATGTACAGGGACATAATGAAGGCGCGCTACAAGAACGATGTTGAGCTTGCAATAAAATATTCAGTAAAAAAGCTCGAGCTGATGAAAAAATGCGACAATTTTAACGATAAATTCGGCAAACAAAAGGATGTGCCAGTGCTTGTTGACAAGTTCAAGACAATGGTTGCAAACATCCATATCATCGACCAGATGATTCACACTTAGGTTTATATACAACTTGTAAAAAAAGGGGTTCTTGAGGGTATTAGATAGATGATAAAGAGTAATCCAGGTTTCACGATGGAAGAAAAGGAAAACGGCAACAAGAGGATGCTTATAGTAGGCGGGCCTAAAAACAAGATCACATCACTTAGGCAGTTCTACAAAAGGCAGGGCTTCAAGATTGAGACAACATCAAATACTGAAAAAGCGCATGAGAAGCTGAAGCAGAGGAATTATGATGTTGTGCTTGCAATAGAAAAGGACATTTCAAACATCCTTGACTGGGCAGGAAGCAGCCTAAGCAACTTCGGTGTTGTTGCAATAACAGACGATCCGCAGCTCATACAGGAGCTAAGGCATTATGATATTGCTTTTGAGAAAAAAGATTTCTCTCCAAAAGAGCTTGATGAAAAAGTCAGGAGGCAGTTTGACCTTAAGAAGAAAAGGGAGAATAAGCTTCACCCTGACCAGCTCGTCTTTACAGGAGACACAGAGCAGCTTATCTCAAACACTTACCCTGAATACCTTCTTGGCGAGGATTTCTGGCAAAATGTGCTTCGGCAAAGAGGCATAGCAGGAAAGGTCAGCAGGCTTGAGTTTAAGATTATGAGCAGGTACCATTACAGGAGCGACTCAAGGATTATAGAGACAAAGGTTGCAGTGGCTGACCCTGCAAAGTACCCGCAATTAAATGAGTTTTCACTTCTTACATTAAAGCATACAAGAGACACTGACCTTGGCAAGCGCGAGGCTGCTGTTTATCTTGGCTGCCCTCAAGCGCGCGCTGTAAAATGCCACGGCTATGCAGAGAACAACCATGGAGTTACAGTTATACTTGATACAGAGGAGCCTTCACTTGAGTACAGGCTTACCGCAATACATGCAAACCTGCAGAAGCCGCAGAAAAGGGCATTCTTTGGCGGAACAAAAGCAAGGGAAGAAAGGCTTAGAGAGCTTAAATCCGACCTTGTCAGCAAGATAATAGAGACAATTGCAAAGAACAATGCAAAAAGAAGCGTTGATGCAAGAAGGATTGAAAAGGTTTACAAGGAGCTTGCAGGGGAGTCAAAGCCTTTGACAAACCTGGAAGCTGAAAAGCAAAAGCACAGCAGAAGGATTGAGACATATATCAAGGATATTCTTTTATGGTATGCAAGGGACCAGCTTTATGACAAGCAGGAGAAAAGGTTTGACCTTGAATACATCAAAAATTACAGGTTTGAGATTGAGCCCGGGCTGTTTGAAAGGATAAAAGCGCTTTACAGCAGGGTGCTTCTTGACGAGAACTTCTATTTCATAAACCACGGCGACATGAGGCTGCAGAACCTTGTGCTTCACAAAGAGCCTGAGAGAAAGAGGGAAATAGTAAAGGACTTTGACCTTAAAGGCACAAAGCCTGATGTCCTTGGATGGGACATTATGGAGCTTTTGACAGAGCATGTTCTTGACCTTGGCTACAAGGAGATTGATGAAGGCTACGACAAGTTTCTTGTTCATTTTGTAAACTCATACATGTCATATGCAAAGGCAAGAGCTGCAGGCGAAAAAGATGCAGAGGAGAAAGGCATGATTGCATCAGACCTTGTTAAGTTCAGGGAAAAATTCGGAATTGACGAGAGCACTGAAAGCATATCAAGCGTTGACCAGATAAGAGAAGATACAAGATTAAGGCTGAAAAGATATTCCTTCCTGTTAAGGCAGGTGCTAAGGCTGAGAAAAGCAGATACAATTACAGAAACAAGGTTCATGAAAGTAAATCCTAATCCTTATGTCAAGAAAAAAATAACAGTTGATGATATCACAGAAGACGCTTTTGACCCTTCAAACTACCTTGGAGAAGACTGGGCTGGAATCGCAAGGTTCTACACCACGCAGCTCCCAAAAATGGGAACTGAAATAGACAGGATGCTGAGGGAGCCTGAAATAAGGTACAAGCTGAGCGATGAGGACATGAGGACTCTGCACGAGTTCTACAGGACATTCGAGAATTTTACATATGTTGTCAAGGGAAAGCAGTACACAGCAAACCTTTGGCAGAATACATGCTTTGAAACAATAGACGGAAAGCAGGTGCAAAAGAGAGAGTGGGATGTTGACAAAGAGATTGAGAAAAAGGGCTGATTCCCAAACAGAGGGGGTAGAAGGTGATGATATGAGCCAGAGCTACGAAGACCAGGAGCCGGATGATGCTGAACTTTTGAGAAAGGATGATGCAGACTGGATTCCCCATGTCCATACTTCTGAATATTCTGACGGCAGAATGACTTCAATGGAGATTTTCAGGAAAAGCCTTGCAAGCGGCACAAAGTACATTGCAGTAACTGACCATGACAATATTGGAGTTCATGTACAGCACCAGGCCAATTTTGACCACAGCAAAGGATTCAGCGTTGTTCCTGTGCTTGATGAAAAAGGCAGGGATACAGTTGGAAACATAAACCTTGTGAGCGGTGTTGAGCTTGCATGCTGGATTTCATATTTTCCTGAAAAATACCATACAATAGGCACAAAGAAAGGCGTTGTAAAAAAGTATGAAATAGAAAAGCCAAAACCAGCAAATCCTGACAGCAAGGAAATAGATACTGAATTCAAGCCCAAAGGCAAGGTAATAGAGATTGAGATTATAGGCTATGGCTTTGACCCAAGATACAGGGATGAAGACAAGCAGGACATTTTCCATGCGTGCAGGAAAAATATGAACTACAGGTCAGCATGGCTTGAACAAGTTCTCAGCATGATTAATGAAAAATATCCAGGCAGGATTTCGATAGACTCATTCAAGGGCCTGAGCTTCATAGGAAAGCCGCAGATAGTTGAAGCAATGAAAAGGGCAAGGATTATCTCAAAGCATGCAGACGGCTTTAGAATGCTTAAAGAAGGAGGCATATTTTATGCAGAAAAGCCTGTTGTCCACCTTGACGAGGCAATATATGCTATTGAGGCTTCAGGTGGAAGATGCGGCCTGCCTCATCCTGGAGTAATAGGTATTGATTCAGGGCTTTCAGATGAAGAGGTCTCGCTTTTGTTCCTTGAATACCTTTCAGGCAGGCAGATAAAAAAGGAGTTTGTCTTTATTGAGGCCATGTACCCTTATGCAAAGAGAAGGGAAAGGTGCTTTGATGAGGAAAAAGAGCTTATGGTAAACAAGTTCTGGTTTGATTTTGCGCAAACGCACAACCTTATTGCGCTTTGGGCAAGCGATTTCCACGGAGAAAAGAAAAAGCCGAAAAGGAGATCAACCAGAAAGATGCAAAGAAAGCCTATTCCTGAAATATTTGAGGCGCATGCAGAGCCACTTGAAAGCCTTGAGCAGATACTAAGCTTCAGGTACAAGGGCATGACAAGGTTTAGGCTGAAGACATTTGGCGCAGATGATGAGATTGAGGATGATTACTCAGAATCAGACGGGCTTTTTGATGACGATGAAGACCCTGATGGTGAAGG
>JAHWHF010000035.1 GCA_019323415.1 Candidatus Woesearchaeota archaeon
CCCAATGTGAAGCTGCCTGTTCTCTAAATCCCTTAACACTGCAGCTTCGCTGTCTGCAAACTCAACAGTAAACACGCCTGTTTTTGTAAGAAACTGTATTCCAAGGGTGACGCCGGCGTACTCGCTTGTGTCAACTTCAACCTCAAGTTGTGATGGTTCTGTCATAAGCATCATGCTCAATTGAGCTTATTTATAAGCTTTTCATAACATTTAAATACTATGCCAAAAAACCATCATAAAAACAAGGAATAGGCTGGTTGGAAAGACGAGCTTATATCGGAGGAAAAAATGGCAAGAATTTATTCTAAAAGTAGGGGAAAGGCAGGGAGCAAGAAGCCTCTGCAGTTCAAGGCAAGATGGTGCACATACAAGCCTAAAGAGATTGAGATGCTAATTGTAAAGCTTGCAAAATCAGAGCTTTCAGCAAGCCAGATAGGCCTTACATTAAGGGACACCTATGGGATACCTGATGTGAAGAAGCTTACAGGAAAGACAATCACAAAGATTCTTGAGGAAAAGGAGATTAAGAAAAAGCTGCCTGAAGACCTGAGCTTTTTGATAAAAAGGCTTATTGCGCTCCAGAAGCACCTTGTAAACAACCACAAGGATGAGGTTGCAAGGAGAGGAATAACAATAACAGCAAGCAAGATTAACAGGCTTATCAAATATTACAAGAACTCAAAAGTCCTGCCTCAAGACTTCAAGTTTGACAGGACAAAAGCAGAGATGTTCATAGAGTAAAGTTAATTTAAAGTGGTGATGATGGATAGGTATGAGAAGTTCACAGATAGTGTCAGGAAAGCTGCTGAAGAGCTCAGCGCGCTTGACAAAACAAAACCTATCCGCATAATATCACACATCGATGCTGACGGAATAGCTGCATGCGCAATAATCAGCAAGGCATTAAGCCTTAAGAATTTCCAGTATTCTGCAACAATTGTAAAGCAGACAACAAAAGGAATAATCTATGATCTTGCGCATGAAAAGAACGAGACATATATTTTTCTTGACCTTGGCTCAGCCGAGCTTAACAGCCTCAAGGACACGCTGAAGGAAAAAAAGATTTTCATATTTGACCACCACAAGATTAACGGCGACCCAAGAGGGATTGTTTTTGTCAACCCTGAAGAGTTCGGCATATCAGGCTCAACAGAGCTTTCAGCTTCAGGTGTTGCATATCTTATTTACAAGGAGCTTACAAAAAAGAAAAACATGGCGCATGTTGCATTCCTCGGCGCAATAGGCGATTTCCAGGAGCATCTTGGCTTGTCTGAGCTTAACCTGAAGATTCTTAATGATGCAAAAAAAGAAGGCCTTATCAAGGTAAGCCAGGGCCTCAGGATTGCAGCAACAGAAGCAACTCCTGTGCACAAGGCTATTGAGTTCTGCTATTTCCCTGTTATTCCTGATGTGACTGGCTCAGAGACAGGAGCAGTAAAATTCCTTGATGAGATTGGTGTTGCTGCAAAGCGCGGCTACAAATGGAAAAGGCTGATGGACCTTACAGACAAAGAGGCAAAAACAATAGGCGAAGGCATTGTCAAAAGAAGGAACTGCAACGACAAGCTTGAGCAGGTTTACGGCGATGTTTACATTCTTCAAAAAGAGAAAAGGGAAAGCATTACAAAAGATGCGTTCAGCTATATGGCAATGATTGATGCCTGCGGAAGAATGGAAAAAGCCTCTGTGGGGCTTGGGTGCTGCCTTGGAGACGAAACATCAAAGCTAAGAGGCGCATCTATACTTAACAGGTACAAGCGCGAGCTCATGGCAAGCCTGCAATGGGTGAACAGCAGCAGGAAGAACAAGGAAAGCAAGTCAGTCATTGAAGACACAGGCTATCTTATAATAAATGCAAAATACAAGCTAAGGGAGACAATAATCAGCTCGCTTTCATCAATACTCACTTTGAATCCAGAGCTTGACGGCAAAATAATAATGATAATTGGAAAAAGCCATGATGATGACATGACAAAGGTTTCTTTAAGGGCAAATAACAGGAAAGATGTTGATTTGAAAAAAGTCCTTGAGCTTATGATAATGCCTGTCAAAGGGCATTGCGGCGGGCATAAGTATGCTGCAGGCGGAAGGTTCAGCAAAGAGCTTGAGGAAGAGTTTATAGAAAATGCAAAAAGAGTTCTAGATAAGTTTTCAAAAGAAGAAAAAGTAAATTAAAAAAATTATTTCTTTTTAATCAATAAGAATGCTGCGATTACTGCAACAACTGTAATAATTATGCCGATTGTTGAGAATTCAGGTGATGGGGTTTCTCCTCCTCCCTGACTTGGCGCAGTAAAAGACATTTGACTCTCGCCGCCGTTTGGATCATAAAAATAGCGATAAGTTGGCGGTCTGTCATAGAATGACTCTACATGCGGACTCGGCGGGTCATCATTATCTTTGCACTTTATTTGTTCATTGTTTTTGCAGGTAAAAACTAATTCACCTGAAAAGCCATTGCCTCTAGGGCAGTTGTCACCAGGAATGCAGTTTGAAATCTTTGCATCAGCCTCAAAATATCCTGGAACTGAATTTTGTAGTCCAAAAAGAGCTGATGCTCCCATTGATTCCATAAAATCGTTTGTTCTTTCGCCAAAAACCGGGTTTTCCAGTTTAGCGGTATCGTAGGATGTCCCTATGTGATACCCCCCAAAGTTATCAGATGCATCAATATAATACAGGTAATAGCTAATTTTAATTTGTTGGCCTGCAACGCATTGTACTTGTTCCTGCACACCTGCAGTTGACGCATCACAGTCTAAAACAAAAGTAGGACCTTCTTCTGCAAAAGCAATTGTTGAAAAACACAAAACCATTGCAATCAAAACAATTAATTTTTTCATCATACACCTCGAAATTTGATTATTGAGGTAAATAATAAAGAATCATTTATAAAACTAATCCTTAGATAAGCAAATTCTTTATGCTGTCAATGTTGTTTGCAACATCCTGGCCTTTCTTTGTAAGCTTGAGAAGCTTAAGCCTTCCCTGCTTTTCAAATATAACAAGGCCCTCGTTCTGCATGTGCTGGAGTGTCTTGACTACATGCGAATATGTGCAGTCGACTTTTTTGGCAAGAACAGATGCATATGTTGCATTCTTTGAGTTGTTCAGGTGAACAAGCATCATAGCTGGCTTCTCCCGAAAGAAAACATCAAATATTTTTTCGCTCTTAACCATTCAACACCCCTCTTGTTCCAAATATTGAACATGTATATTTAAATCTTTAGGTTTGAAAATCTTGCTTCAAAACCTTGTTTTTTAGAAACAAGACTGGTTTATATATCTTTTGATTTGGGTGCAAAAACTTATAAGCGAAGATAAAATTCTTTGCATCATGAATATTGAAGTTGAAGTTAGGAGCTTTATTTCAGAGGACAAATACAAAGAGCTAATCGGTTTCTTTACAAAGCAAGGCAAGTTTTTGAGCGAGGACAGCCAGGTTACATATTACTTTGACTGCGAAGAGGACTTAAGGATACAGAAAAATGATTTCTTCTCAAAGGTCTGGCTGAAGAAAGGAAAGATACATGATGACCACAGGGAAGAGATTGAAATCAAGTATGGCAAGGATGATTTCGAATTGCTTGAAAAGCTGTTTCTTAGCCTTGGCTATAATGTTGACATAAAATGGTTCAGGAAAAGGCACACATTTGAATGGCAGAATGTTAATGTAATGGTTGATTACACAAAAGGCTACGGATATATAATTGAGCTTGAGCTTAAGGCTGCTGAGAAAGACAAGGACAAGATATTAGAATTATTAAAGC
>JAHWHF010000036.1 GCA_019323415.1 Candidatus Woesearchaeota archaeon
AGGCTGATACATTCAATTGCAGCATGGGACTGGCTGTATCTTGTATACGGCATTATGGGGCTTGCTGTTTTTGTAGGCCTTGCATATCTTCTTTATTATACTGGGCAGTGGGGCGGAGGAGACTCAAAGCTTTTGATGGGCATAGGAGTATTGTTTGCAACATACCCAAGCTCATTGCTGAATTGGTTTAACCCTATTTTAAACTGGCCGTTTCTTTTGATATTCATATTTAACTTGTTTGTTGTAGGCGCTGTCTATGCTTTGGCGATAAGCATTATCATGGCAATAAGAAATTGGGGCAAGTTCGCGAAAACATATCATGAGTTCTTTGTCTCAATGCGCAGGCTAAGGATATTTGTTGTTGCTTTGGCTTTTCTTATATTGATTGGAACGTTTTTTGTGCCTGAAGCAGAGCTTAAGGTTATTTTAGCAGCTCTTGCATTTTTCATTTACTTCAGCACGCACTTTATGATATTTGCAAAGTCTGTTGAGAAATCTTGCATGTACAGGACAATGAGCACTTCAGAGCTGACAGAAGGGGAATGGATAGCAAAAGATGTTTTAGTCAAAGGCAAAAGGATTTGCGGCCCAAAGGACCTTGGTGTTTCAAAAAAGCAGATAGCTTTGCTTAAAAGGCTGAAGATAAAGTCAGTGCCTGTAAAGATAGGAATACCTTTCTTGCCATCATTTTTGATAGCCATGATTATAAGCTTGATTTGGGGAAATGTTATATTTTATTTGTTTTGAATGAGGTCATTGTTATGCAAAAAGTTGAAGTAAGAGATGCGGGGAAAAAGGGCAAAGGAATATTTGCATTAGTTGATATTAAGAAGGGAGAGCATATTCTTGATATTACAGGCGAAGTAATTGAAACTGAAAATCCTGAAGAATATCCTGGTGAGGTTAGAGAGCATTGGGCACCTGTTGGGAAAAAAGGAAAAAAATTCAGATTTATTACACCTGAATCACCTTGGATGTATATGAACCATTCATGTGAATGTAATGCAGGCGTTGTAAATAACAGGAAATTAATTGCATGCAGAGATATTAAAAAAGGCGAGGAAGTCACTGTTGATTATTCTACTTATGATCTTGAAGCTCTTACAGGGGAAAGGCAATTACAAATGAGATGTCAATGCAGAAGCAAGCATTGCAGAAAAATCATTAAAACATTCGACCAATTGGGTAAAAGAGACCAGAATAGATTAAAAAGATTTCTTAGTCCATATTTGAAGAAAAAGTATAATGTTGAATAATTTATTCTAAAGGAACTCCGCTCCAAAGAGTGAAGTCCTGTGAAATCTGTTTTGCATAATCGCCTACAATATATCCTGGAGGCCTTTGCGAGCCAAGATATGAGCCTGCAACTTCTGTCCATCCAAGTGACTTGCCTGACCATGCGCTGTAAATGCCTTTGCCTGTCCTTGCCCATGCCTCTGTCAATTGCCTTTCAGGCCCTTCGCCATGCCCTTCTGAGCTCATGAAAGGAACTTTTCCTTTTGCCCTCAGCTTTTCAATAGCTTCCTGTACAGGGTATCTCCCCTGGCCAAGAGGCAAATGCGAGTGCCCTCTTCCAATTCCGTCTACAACATGCACGTTTGCAATAATCCCTTTGTCTGCAAGCTTCTCAACCTGCTCAACATACCAGTCGTTGAACCTTTCCTCTCTTTTGGCTTCTGTCTCGCCAACTTTTCTTTTGAAATGCCTTTTCCACATTCCAAGATGCTGCGTGTCAAGTGTTGCTTTGATATGCTTTTCAGCAATTTCTTCAGCTTCCTGTTTTGACAAGCCTTCTTTGAAAAAAGGATTCAATATTTCAGCATGCATTTTGTTTCCCTCAGAGTCTGGCCTCATTTTTCCGCTCGGGTCTTCAATATACTGCTTTGTCAGTCTTTCAACCATCTGCTTTCTTGCCCTTTCAACCATTTCAACCATTTCTTGAGGGTGGGAGCCGTACTGGCCTGGAAAAATATTTTCAGGAGCCATAACAAGCGGCTCTGGAAGCACTTTCTCTTTTGTCGCCTCAAAAGCCATTATGCCTGCCTGTGCAAGCGTGTCTGCGCTTCTTTTCAATGCAACTTCCTTAATAGGCAGTGTGTGCTTCATCTTTATCTCATGCTCTTCAAGGCTTCTTCTTATTGACTCCATTGTCTGCCTGTGAGCCCTTGCCCTGTCATCATAAATTTTTTTCATAGGGTTGTCTGCTTTCATATCCTGCGCCTGCAGCTTGTATCCTTCATATTCGCTTTTCTCAAGCTCAAACCTGTTCTTGGCATCCTCTATATTGTCCCTGTCAACACTGTTATGGAAAGCAAGCACAGCAAGCTCTTCGTTTGAAAGATTGAGCAGCTGGTTTTTTGTAAGGTCAATCCTCGGCATAAGCTTCTGCTCTTCAATGAACTTTTCTTTTCCGCTATTTTTTACTTCTTTAAGAAAATCATGCGGGCTGACAACCTTGAAATCATCTTTTGTAGGTGCGTCTTTGCCTTCTTTAATCCATGATGGGTTGCCTTCATCATCCCTTTTAATCACTCTTGTTCTCTGGTCAAGGTTAAGCTTCTGGACTATCTGGCCTGTTGTATCGTCAACAAGATAAAAGTCAGCCTCCCTTTCCTCGCCAGGGAACTCTTCAAAGCCTGAATATGTTCCTGCCATTGGCCTTGGGTATTCGCCAGTGTGCACAACAACAGTTCCTCCTTCTGTAACATCGCTTGCAAAATCTATTTCTTTTGCAATCTCGTTCAATATATTGTCCCTTTCAGCCTCGTTAAATCCGCCTCTTCCAAGCCCTGACAGGTTTGGTGTATGGCTCATGTGAACAGAATGTATCTTTACTTCATTGAATTTTGCAAGGTCCTTTATGTCCTGCCTTGCCTCTTCGCCGTATGATTCTGCGCCAAGGCCTTTTGAAAAATCTTCCTGGCTTATCTGAAGCTCAACAGCTCCTGCACCCATCTTTATTTTTGATGCCACACTTTGCGGAAACCTTCCTTCAGCGCCTTCAAAAATAGTTACACCTATTTCTGGAGTTTCTTTGGCCTGGTACTCCTGGTCCATTGTGCTGTAATAGCTGTCGCCCAGAATGTTAGCCATTTTTATTTTTTATAGACCTCTTTCTCTTTTTCATACAGGTTGCCTTTCTCCTGCTTCCAGGACTCTTCCTGCTTTTCCCTTTCCTGGCTGTTGTTTGACTGGTAAATCCTGTTTTTTTCTTCTTCTTCCTCTTGCCTTAGGAATTCAGGCGTGGTAACTTTATAAAGATTTTCCTCCTGCTGTTTCATATAATCAGTTGTTTCCTCTATCTGCTTCTGAATCTGCTCTTCAAGCTCTTCAACCTGCTTGACCTGCTCTTCAAGGTTCTGGCTTTGCTCCTGCTCCTTTTTCCTCTGCTCTTCCAGCATCATCTCAAGAAGCTTTTTTTCTTCGTTGAGCTTTGTCTGGAGCTCTTCCTCGCTTTTGGTTATAATCTGCTCTGACTCAGAAAGCGCTTTTTCAACAAGCTTCAGCTCGTCTTCTTTTGCCTTTATCCTTGACTTTACTTCCTTTATGCTTGCTGTAAGCGCCTTTACCTCGTTCTTGATTATTTTTCTTTCAGTAGAAGTTGTTGATTTTGCGAATTCTTCCCTTTCCTGTATCGCCTTTTCAAGCTCCTTGATTATGTTCTGGAGATTAGCCTTCTGGCTGGCAAACTTGCCTCTTAAGTCCTTAAACCTCTTGATCTTCTCCTGCAGCGGAAGATTCTCTAGCGATTTTATGTCCATATATAAATCATGAATTCACTAATATATAAATCTTTCGGTATGTCGTCACCTTAAGGTGGTGAATAAGAATAAAGAAAAATGAATAAATTATTTCTTGGCCATCTTGCCGCCTGAATTTGAGAAATACTTCTCAATGGCGAACTCGTCTTCACCAAAGTTGTCAGGGTCTGCCTTTTGGGCCATCTCCTTTTTCTGCGGCCTTGGCTGGGGCTGTGCAGCTCCCTGCTGTACAGGCTGCTCCTTCTGCCTGACAGGCTCTACCCTTGTCTTTGACTTAAGCTCGTTAAGCCTCATATCAACTTCCCTGAAATTCTTGTTAACAACATCCTTGAACTGGTTGAAGAATTCTGCAATCCTGTTCAGTTTTTTCTCAAGCTCAACTACTTTTTCATTTGAATCTGCCACTTTTCCAACCTCCTTGTTTCCTGCATCGTCGTGCGGGGTTATTTTTAACTCTTCCTCTTTTACTTCCTCGTGACTAGAAATCTTGTTCATTGCATCTTCCATGTTTGCTGCAAGCCTCTGCTCGACTAATTTCTTGGCGAATCTGTTGTTTTCCTGCAATTTACTAGGATCAATTACCATTGTTTCCTTAGAAATTGTTTTTGATTTATATGTTTTGTTATTTGAGTTAAAAAAGGGCGACGGATGGGAATCGAACCCACGTCACAGGATCCACAGTCCCGTATTCTACCATTGAACTACCGTCGCCGTAAACTGCTTGAAACCTGAATTGTTTATAAAAGTTTCTGCATGCGAAACATTTATAATGATTGGATTATGACAGTATTATGGATGTTTTGTTTTAAACTTGGAGGTGAAAATGAAAAAGCCAATTATTGTGTTTTTCCTTGTTGCAATTGTATTGCTTCAAAGCATTGCTGTTTCTGCAATAACTTCAGCTGAAGCAAAGCAGAGATGGTTTGAGGCAAAGCGGGACAGCAGGGATGCACAAGGAGAGTATTTTCAGGCCAAGCTTCAGTTTGCAGGCAACAAAAGCAATGATAACAGGCAGGCTGTTGTAGATTCTGGAAAAGAAAGGCTGCATGCTGCTTTGAATGAAGCAGAAGCATGGCTTGTGTGGAAAGATGCAGAAGCAGACGAGAACCCATTCATATCTGAAGACCTTAGAGACACCATAAAAGATGATGTCAGCAAGAACCTTCAAAAGGTTGAGGCGCTTAGGGAAGAGGTTAATGGAGTAACAAACCAGGTTGAGCTTGGTGTTGTATTCCTTAAGATGGCCGGCAAATATGTTGAGCTGCTGACAGATGCTGCAAGGGATTCTGGAAAGATACTTGTGTTTGCTGCAAATGAGCATCTTGAGGCTGCAGAACAAATTGAAGAAAAGGTCAGGGAGATGGCTCAGAATGCAGGTAATGCAGCAGCTCTTGCAGAGCTTGATAATGCAAAGGAAGACCTTGATGATGCGAGAAGCAATATTGACAAAGCAGAAGCTGCATACAATGATGTTGTTCTGCCTGGGACGCCCCTTATGAAGTTCCAGGAGGGAAATGCGTACATGAGGGCTGCAAAAGAAGAGCTCAGAAGCGCGCAGAGAAACATCAGGCAGGCATATAGGCGCATTGTCAGGGAGGAATGAAAATGAGAAAGATACTTTCAGTGATATGCATTGTCATTTTGCTCAGCCTTGCTTTTGGCTGCGCCAGGCAGCAGGACAAAGAAACTGTTGAGCAGAAAGTCCAGGAACAGCCACAGCAGCAGGAGCAGGCATCAGGCGACGAAGTCACAATACAGGACATTGACCAGCTTCTTGAAGACATAGAAACAATTGAAGTTGAAGACCCTGGAGGGCTTTCAGAATAAATTTTTTATTTTTTTATTTTATTTCTAAAACAGAGCTTAGCTCGGAAGGATCTTTTATGTGATGTGTGTTAAAGCCGAACTTTTTTGGCTTGTTTATGTCTCCTTCAATGTCATCTCCAATCATTATGCATTCGGCAGGCACAAGCTTTTCCTTTTCAATTAATGTTTCCCAGAAAATGTCTGTTGTCTTCTTGTTGCTGCCTGCATCATCTGCTGAAAATATGAAGTCAATATATTTCAAAAGGCCGTAGATTTTCAGGTGTGATTTTATTGTCCTTTGCATTGAGTTTGAGACTATGCCTATTCTCGCGCCATTGCTCTTGATTTGCCTGAGTATTTCTTCAACATTGTCATGCAGAAAAGGCGTAACATGAATAACTTTCTCAAGCTCTTCATAATACAGGTCAAGCAGGCCTGCTTTTTTGCAAAAATCCCCTGAATCCCATAAGTTGAACTTGTTTTTCTTAAGCCCAAGCTCTTTTGCTTTCTCATCTATTTCAAAATCATTAATCTTCAGCTTTTCTTTTACTTGTTCCATAAGCGGGTGATAGAATTTTACATAAATAGTGCTGTCTATTAATGTATCATCAAGATCGAACATGAATGTTGTTATGGCCATTAGTAATACATGCCGTGTTCTTATATAAAAATCCTTTTGCCAAAACATATATAAACAGGCGCAGACCTCTTGCTTGTAATGGCCAAAGAGGAAAAAAAGAATATAGGCATAACTGTAAAGAGAGATGAAGATTTTTCTGAGTGGTACCAGCAGGTTATAATAAAAGGCGAGCTTGCAGAATACTCTAAAGTATCAGGCTGCATGGTGTTCAGGCCAAACTCATGGTTTGTATGGGAGCAGGTAAGGGGCGAGTGCGACAAAAGGTTCAAGAAGCTCGGCGTGCAGAATGCTGCATTTCCTTTGTTCATACCTGAAGGCCTCATCAAGAAAGAAGGCGAGTTTATTGCAGACTTTGCGCCTCTTGTTGCATGGGTTGATTACGGCGGAAACAGCAAGCTTTCTGAAAGGCTTGCAGTAAGGCCTACATCTGAGGCAATATTTTATGACCATTACAAGAACTGGATTAGAAGCCACAGGGATCTGCCGCTGAAAATAAACCAGTGGGCAAATGTTGTAAGATGGGAGTTCAAGCACCCTGTCCCTTTTTTCAGGACAAGGGAGTTTTTTTTCAATGAAGGCCACACTGCATTTGCAACAGAAAAGGAATCACTCGCAGAGCAGGACGAGATAATGGATGTTTATGAGGATATTCTTGTAAATTACATGGCAGTGCCTTCATTAAGGGGAAGAAAGTCAGACAAAGAAAAGTTCGCAGGAGCTGTCTTTTCATCAAGCTTTGAGCATTATCTTCCAAACGGAAAGGCAATACAAGGGCCTGCATTCCACCATGACGGCCAGAATTTTGCAAAAGCGTATGAGCTAACTTTTACAGATGTTGATGAAAAAGAGTCATTTGTATGGCAGAACACATGGGCTATTTCAACAAGGAACATAGGCATAATGGCTGCAATACATTCAGATGACAAAGGGCTTGTCATACCTCCAAAGATGGCAAGGATACAGGTTGCTCTTGTTCCTATTTTCAATGACAAGAACAAGGACGAAGTTCTTGCAAAGGCAAATGAGCTGAAAAAGAAGCTTGAGAAATCTTTCAGGGTGCATGTTGATGACAGGGCAGAGTACAGCCCTGGCTGGAAGTTCAATGAATGGGAGCTGAAGGGTGTGCCTATAAGGATTGAGCTTGGCCCGAAAGATATTGCAGCAAAACAGGCAGTTCTTGTGAGAAGGGACAGTGGAAAAAAGATGAACGTGAATATAAGCGATATTGCAAAGACTGTAGAAAAGCAGATGGATGCAATGCATGATGATTTGTACAAGAAAGCAGAAAAGCTTCTCAAAGACAATATAGTAAGGGCAGACTCATGGGATGCTTTTATCTAAGGCATTGAAAACAAAAAAATAGTCCTTCTG
>JAHWHF010000037.1 GCA_019323415.1 Candidatus Woesearchaeota archaeon
ACTGTTGTGAAAATTTCCTCTACCTGCAGCCTGCCCTGCTCTATCTGCTCAAGTATTTCTGCTGCATGCACCACATCCATAAGGTCATCAAGAACCTCTCTTCTTGCCTCTTTCAGTATAGGAAAATCATTGCTTATCCTTTTGACTGCACTAATCAGTATCATTGAGCTTACCTGCTGCTTGCCAACTGACTTCTTGTTGCCTTTATAGCTCCTTAAAATCATCAACGCCCTTGTTGCGCAGTGCCTAAACCTTGTCTTAAGGACCTGTGTCTTGTCAATTGCAAGCTCCATAACCTTTCTTATGTCTTTTGACTTGAGAAGGTTAAAAGCTTTCATAGGAATAACTTTTTGAGAGCATTTTAATGTGAAGCCGTTGTCTGTTATTGATATCTCAACATCCCTGTGCTGCTGTATTGATATTGCATATGCCAATGCCCTTGAAAGAACATCATTAACCCTTCTTCCATAAAGTGAGTGGAAGATTATATGCTTGTTCTGGAACTCATCTGAGTAATGCTCAACAATAAGCTTGTTCACGTGCGGTATTGCTGCATAATAAAACTGCTCTTTGAAATACTCGTATATTGAGTTTGCTGCATTCTCATCAACATAAAGGTAATCATATATGAATTCAAGTATCTCCTTTTTTGAAGATTTTTTCTTGAACATGTCATTGAGGTCTTTCCTGAATTTTTGTATTTCCATAGCAAGGTCAAAGCTCAAAGGCAGCATTTCTGAAACCCAGTTTGGGACAGTGGGCTGTTTTCCTGATGCTGACTCAACCTGAGCAACTGTTCCTCTTGCAAAATTGAATTTGTATGTTTCTCCGCCAAGAACAAAAACATCACCTTTTCTCAGCCTTTCAAGAAAGCCTTCATCAATTGTTCCGAGCATTGCCTCGCCTATCTTAACCTTAATGGAAGTCTGGTCAGGGATTGTGCCTATGTTTGTCATATAAATCATCCTTGCAAGCTTTCCTTTTTTTCCTATCTTATTTTCATTGTGCCAAATTTTTGCATAAACATTCCTGTCCTCAAGTGAAGCAAACTCGCCCGCAAGATAGCTTATGATATTATTGAAATCTGTTCTTTCAAGATTCCTGTAGCAGTAGCTTTGCTTAATAATGCTGTAAAGGTCATCAACGTCGTAAACATCTGCTATAGCCATTCCAAATATCTGCTGCGCCAGAACATCAAGGCAGTTTTCAGGAATATGTATTTTGTCAATCTTTTCGTCAAGAACATTCTTCAAAATCAATGAGCATTCAACAAGGTCGTCCCTGTCCAAAACAATTATCCTTCCTTTTGCAGTTTCATAGAGCTTGTGGCCTGACCTTCCTATTCTCTGCGCAGCCCTTGCAACAGATTTTGGGCTTCCCAAAAGTATGACAAGGTCAACATAGCCGATGTCTATGCCAAGCTCAAGGCTTGTTGATGTTACAACTGCTTTCAGCTTTCCATCCCTCAGCTTCTGCTCGATCCTCAGCCTGTGCCTTTTGCTCAATGAGCCGTGGTGCGCTCCAATGCCTTTAACCTCTTCATCAAGAGGGTCTGCATTTTCAATATACCTGCTTGGGAACTTTATTTTCAGGTTATGGACAACCCTTTCTGTTGCTGCCCTTGTGTTTGTAAAAATTAAAGTGCACCTGTGCTCTTGTATTAGCTTGTCAAGAAGATTATATGTTGCATCCTGCATCTGGTTCCAGTCAGCCCTTATTATGTTTTTAACAGGGCTTATGACTTTGATATCATTCTTTTTCAAAAACCTTATATCAACAATCCTACAGTCCCTATTTGCACCAACAAGATATTGTGCAACACCCTCTAATGGCGCAACTGTTGCTGACAGGCCTATTCTTGTGAAGTTGCTTAATCTCTGCAGGCGCTCTAAAGAAAGTGAGAGATGAACTCCTCTTTTGTTTTCAGCAAGGCTGTGTATCTCGTCAATAACAACCCACCATAATTGAGTAAGGTGCTCCCTTATTTTTTTTGAGCTTAAAATTATTGCAAGACTTTCAGGAGTTGTGATTAAGATATGCGGTGCGTTTTTCACCATCTTTGACTTTTCATAAGGCGTAGTGTCTCCTGTCCTTACCCCCACCCTTATGTCAATGTCTTTGCCGTGCTTTCTTGCAATATCTGTTATTTCTTTCAGAGGCTGCTCAAGATTGAACTGTATGTCATTGTTAAGCGCCTTAAGCGGGCTGACATATACGCAGTAAGTGTGGTTTTCAAGATTGCCTGCTTCTGCAAGATTCACTAGCTCATTAATTATTGAAAGAAAAGCAGTAAGTGTTTTTGTAGCTCCTGTTGGAGCTGAAATCAGGATGTTGTTTCTTTTGTGTATCTCCATAACACCATAATGCTGGGGCAGCGAGAATTCTTTGAATTTTGAAAAAAACCATTCTTTGACAAACGGATTCAGAACTAGCTCAATTTGCTCTTTGCTATACTTTTCTCTTACATAGTCTAATTTTTGCATACTGGTATCTCTTACCTAGTATACACCCCGCTATAGGCGGTTTATATACCTTATGTTAATATGTCCAGTGGAAGTATATAAGCTTTTCGGTTATTTGTCACCTTGTGGTGGTGAATGGTTGGAGTTTTATATATTGCAGCGCCGCAAAAATATTTCTTGATTTCACCATAACCTTTTTAAATAGAACCAATTTTCTTGCGAAGGGGTAGTTAAAAATGATAACACCATTTGATGTAGACGCAATGAAATTAGTAGAGAAGGCAGCTGAAAAGCTGAAAGCAGTTCATGAGATTAAAGCGCCAGAATGGGCCACATTCGCTAAAACAGGCGTTCACAAGGTAAGGACACCTCAGAGGACTGACTGGTGGCATGTAAGGGTTGCTGCTGTTCTAAGGACTGTTTATGCAAAAGGCCCAATAGGGGTCTCAAAAATAAGAACCAAATATGGCGGAAAGCAGAACATGAGTGTAAAGCCAAGCCATTTCAGAAAGGGTTCAGGAAGTGTCGCAAGAAAAGCGCTTCAGCAGCTCCAGAAAGCTGGACTGATAGAGTACAAAGACAAGGGCGTTCACAAGGGAAGGAAAGTAACAGGAAAAGGAAGGTCCTTCCTAGACAAGATTGCTAAAGAAGTTGCAGGCGAATCTGGCAAAAAGCCAAAGGCTGAAGCCAAGCCGCAAGCCAAAGAGGCAAAAACAGAACAGTAAAGATGGACGAGCTAGAAGCAATAAAACAAAAAAAGCTTGAGCAACTCCAGCAGCAAGTACAAAAGCAGCAACTTGAGCAACAAAAGGTCGAGCAGCAGATAATGATGCTCGAGAACATGGTCAAGCCAAGGCTTACACGCGAGGCTTTGGAAAGGTTTGGCAACCTGAAAGCAGGGCAGCCGCAGCTTGCAATGCAGGTTCTGGTTGTGCTTGGCCAGCTGATAGAGGCTGGAAAACTGGGCCAGGTTGACGACAGCATCATGGTTCAGATTTTGAAGGAACTTCAGCCCAAAAAAAGCGAAATCAAGATCATACGGAAATAAAATGGCAAGATACAAGCATCCGAGCAAAAAGAAAAGACTTGCAAAGCACAGCAGGCAGACCAAATGGGCGCCTTTCTGGGGTGTTGTAAGAAAGTACGGCATGGCAAGAAGAATGCACCCTGCAAGAATTACTCATGTTAAAAGAAGCTGGAGAAGGCAGCGAACTAAAGCTTGAAAATGGCAGATAAACTAGAAAGAACATACAATGTACCATTAAGGTCTGGATTTATCAAAGTGCCGGCCTACAAAAAGGCAAAAAAAGCAGTCAATACTATGAAAGAGTTCATGATTAAGCACATGAAAGCAGAGGAAGTCAAGATAGGCCCTGAGCTTAACAAGAAATTATGGAAGCACGGCATTAAGAACCCTCCGCACCATGTAAAGGTTACAGCTGTCAAGGAAGACGGCGTTGTAAGAGTTGAGCTTGAAGGTGTTGAGTTCAAGACAATCAAGCCAAAAGGAAAAGAAGAAAAGGCAACTGGCCTGAAAGGCAAGCTTGAGTCATTGACAAAAGGCAAGGAAAAGGCTGAAGAAAAAGCTGAAACCAAAAAAGAAGCCAAGCCAAAGGCAGAAGAGAAAAAAGCAGAGACAAAGCCGGTTAAAGCAGAAGCGCCAAAACCTGCTGCAAAGCAGGAGGCTAAGCCAGAAGCAAAGAAAGAAACAGCGCCTGAAGCTAAAAAATAATTCTACTCTATCTTTAATGCAGATGCCACAATATATTTGTAAAATATTGATAAGAATTCATTCCTGTGCTTTGCATTCTCAACAATTGCAGCCAGCTGCCTGCGGTTGTCATCGCTTGCCTTGAATTTGTAACTCTTTTCCTTTTCCCACGTTACGCATATTGAGTATAGGTCGCTGAATGTCCTTTCAGGGTCGCTGAACAAAGGCGGCTCTTCCTGCCCGGCTTTCCTGAGAGCCCTGTAAAATGCATCAAGATGTGGCATGAATTTGAAATCGCCCAATTGGACATGGACTGCGCCTGGACCAAGAACAACAGGAACAAGTGCAAGATAGCATTGAGCAATATGCAAAGAGCCTGACTTCACCCTGCTCTGGTATATCAGGTTAAGCATTATGCTGTTTACTGTGCCTGATCCCTTGCCAGTGCTAAGGAAATAAGGTATGTCAGAAACTGCCCTTGTAACAATTTTTTTCTGGTAATCAAGCGGGTCCTCAAGATAAGGCATTACATCCCTTGAGCCTTTAACCCTTATTGGGCTGATATTTGAAAATCTTGAAAGAAACTCCTCTAGCCTCATATTGCTGTAATCTTCCCCCATAACAACAGGGTAGCATTACGCATATAAAAAAGTTTTCGTAAGGTTTATTAAATAACCAGGATGCTGCATGCTTATGAAATTGCCTTTTGAAGCCAGGGAAAGGGATGTTATTGTCAAACAGTCAAAGAAAGCTGTCGGCAAATTCGGGATAGAGCCAGAGAAAAGGCCAACAGAACAAATAATAAGATACGGCTATGTAAACATTGACAAGCCGTCTGGGCCTAATTCCCATAATGTTGCAGCTTTTGTAAAGAAGATTCTTAAGATCCAAAAGACAGGACATTCAGGCACATTGGACCCTATGGTTACAGGCTGCCTTCCTGTTGGCCTTGAAAAAGCAACAAGGCTTAATGAAGCACTTCTCAAGGCAGGCAAGGAATATGTCTGCATAATGCACGTGCATAAAGAGCTGAGCGATAAGCAAATAAAAGATGGGCTTGCTGAATTTGTAGGGAAAATAAAGCAGACGCCTCCAAAAAAATCAGCCGTAAAAAGAGAAGAAAGGGAGCGTGAGATTTATTATCTGAAAGTTCTTGAAATAAAGGGAAGAGAAGTCCTGTTCATAGTAGGCTGCGAAGCAGGAACATACATAAGGATGCTTTGCCATGACTTTGGCCTGAAAATGGGCTGCGGCGCGCATATGAAAGAATTGAGAAGGACAAAAGCAGGCCCGTTTAAAGAAGACACACTCTGCACGCTCCATGACCTTAAAGACGGCTATGTTTTCTGGAAAGAAAAGAACGACGACAGTTTGCTAAGGAAATGCATACTTCCTGCTGAAAAGGCAGTTGAGCATCTTGCAAAAGTATGGATAACAGACAATGCAATAAAGCCTGTAAGCAACGGAAGGAATGTTTCATCTGAAGCTATAATGAAGCTTAATGATGACATCAAAAAAGGAGAGCTGGTTGCAATAATGAGCCTCAAGGGTGAAGTTATTGCATTAGGCCCTGCTTTGGCTGATACAATGACAATTGTAAAAGGAAAAGGCCTTGCTGTAAAAACAGAAAAAGTTATGGCTGATCAACTGTAAAAAGGTTTTCTGAATTGTCAACATCAAATAAACCTAATCTTGCTCCAGCGTCAAGCCAGCCGTGCGCATAATTAAGTGCTGCAAAAGCAGTTACAATATCGCCTTTTTCTTTGAAAAATTTGGCGTCATTGTAATACCTCTGGGCCATGTCCAGGAAATCATGCGCTTTCTCTTTCCAATCAAATTCTTTCTGTTTTGCAATCTTGACTTTCTTGAGAGCCCTGCCTGTAACATCAAAATATTTGTCCAGCTTTTGGTCAGTTATCTGGTTGGTCATTTTATTCAGGAATCAGGCCTGTGCATCTCCAGTTAATCTCTGCTGTGCGTGATGCTATATCAACAACACATGCAGGGCTGCAGCCCTGTTTCTCAAGGTCAATGTCAATCCACCATGTGCCTGTGAATGAATTGCAATATGCATTTTCCTTGAAATTGCTGCCGCACTCACTTGCAGCAGCTATAGCTTTTGCATCATTTAATGTCAAAATGTAAATTTCGCCTTCAGATGTTGAGCATGATTCTTCAACAAAAGTCTGTCCGTTTGCCCTGCACTGCCTTGGATAGCTTTCCATGACAGGGTTTCCTGCTGCTGCGCATTCATCAAAATTTTTTATCTGCGCCTGCTCTGCACAGCCTGCAAGCACAGCCAATGCCAAAATCACTCCAAAGATTGCATATTTTGCCATGATTTCACCTTGTTTTGACATCAAATATGTACTATTTAAATCTTATCAGCTTACAATAACATTTATAAATAGTTGCCCATTTTTGTGCTAAAACAGGAGGTTCAAAATGGAAATTAAGGAACCAAAATCAAGATTTTTGAAAGTAAGATGCGTTAAATGCAATAATGAACAGATAATCTTTGGCAATGCTTCATCACAAGTCAACTGCCTTGTTTGCAGCAAAGAACTTGCGATGCCTAAAGGCGGCAAGGCTGCTGTTAAAGCAAGAGTGCTAGAGGTTTTATAAATGCATTATCGCAAGCAAGGATGGCCGGAAGAAGACGAAATAGCGTTCTGTACAATTTCTAAGATACTTCCAAACTGCGTTTTCGCAAACCTTGACGAATACCCCGGCAAATCAGGGCTTATCCACATCTCAGAGATTTCTCCAGGAAGGATAAGGAACATAAGGGATTATGTAAGCGAGGGAAGGAAAGTTGTATGCAAGGTGCTTGCAGTAAGGGCTGAGAAGAACCAGATTGACCTTTCGCTGAGAAGGGTCAACGAGATGCAGAAAAAGCAGAAGCTCAACCATATCAAGATGGAGCAGAGGGCTGAAAAGCTTATAGAGAATGTTGCAAAAGAGCTTAATGTTGATGCAAGAAAGCTTTACCAGGATGTCACAAAAAACCTATTTGAAAAATTTGAATATGCGCACCAGTGCTTTGACAGCATTGTTGCAGACGAGTTTGACATCAAGGAGCTGAAGCTTGACAAAAAAGTTGAGGCTGCGCTTGAAAAGACAATAAGGGAGAAAATAAAGCTGCCTGTTGTTGAGATTAAAGGCGTGATTTCTGTGCAGATTTTTGCTCCAGAAGGCGTTGAGATTATCAAAAAAGAGCTTGGCTCTGCCATGAGCGACAATGTTGCAATAAACTATCTTGGCGCAGGCAAGTACAAGGTTGTTGTAAGCGCGCCTGATTATGATACTGCTGAAGAGTTTGTTGAAAAACATGTTGTCAAGGCTGTTGAAAACCTGAAAAAGGCGGGCCAGGCAAGCTTTGAGCGAGAGAAAAAGTAACATGTACAAGTGCAAAGAGCATGGCTACTGCCTTACAGGCATATGCCCGACATGCAAAGGCAAGGCAGACATTGTAAAAGTGCAGGATTACGGGCCTGAGGACAAGTTCGGAGAGCACAGAAGGAATGCAAAATGGAAAGCGGCTGGAAAATAGAGCAGACAGACAAAATACCTGAACTTAAGAATGCTGTGCTAATTGAAGGTCTGCCAGGAATAGGCAATGTAGGAAAGATTGCTGTTGACTTTATGGTTGAGAACCTTAAGGCAAAAAAGGTTTATGACCTGTTTTCATATTCACTTCCTCATTCAGTATTTATCAAGGAAAATTCTTTAGTTGAGCTTCCAAAGCTCGAGATATACTACAAAAAGACAAAAAACCAGGACCTGCTTTTATTGGCAGGAGATATACAGCCTGTGAACGAGCACGGCTGCTACAGCTTCTGCGAGCATGTGATAGATATTGCAGAAAAGCACGGATGCAGGGAAATTGTGACAATAGGAGGAATTGGCCTTGACAAGCCTCCGCAGGGAGAGCCTAAAGTGTATTGTGCTGCAAACTCAGACTCAATTGTAAAGGACTTTTCAAAGAAAACAAAAATAGACTGCAAGTCATACGGCGTTGTAGGCCCTATTGTCGGCGCAACAGGCATTCTTGTAGGCCTGAGCCAGAAAAGGAAAATACCTGCAATTGCTCTGCTTGCTGAAACATTTGCGCATCCAATGTATCTTGGAATAAAAGAGGCAAGAAGCGTGCTAAAGGCTCTTGAGGCAAAATATAACCTGGGGCTTAAGCTGCAGGACCTTGACAAGGAAATAAAGGATGTTGAAAAGGAAATAATGAAGAAGACAAAAGAGATGCAGTCAGTAACAATGCGCGACACAAAAGAAAAGCTCAACTATATTGGCTGATTTTTATTTTTCTAACCAACAACATCAACTTCAACTGTCTGCTTATAGCCGTAAGGCTCGCACAATGCTGCAGGCCCGTTGCATGAAGCCCATACCTGGAAAATATAAGTCACATCTTTTTCTGCATTTGCTGCACGAACAGGCAAAGCAACCACTTTCTTGTCTCCAGGCTCAAGCGTGAAAGGCCCCTGAAGCTCAAAAATCCATTTTTCAGGCTCAATCGCAACACGCTTTCCAGGCTCTGCCCTTGCCTCAACAAACTGCATATGCACCTTGAAGTCATAATCCTGCTCAAGCAAGTTCTGTATGCCCATTGCAAAAGTGTATGTGCCGCCTGTCTGAAGCTCATGCCTGAAAACAGGAACTGCTGTTTTTTCATTTGATGTTGTCAAAAGCTCAAGCGTCTGCGCCTGTAGCTGTGCAGATACCTGCTCAGATACTTCTTTTGTCTTTCCGACAAAAGTTGTCAATGCAAATATTGCAAGAGCCAGAACAAAAATAGAGATTATTAAAATTGTAATGAGATTAATGCTGAGCTCAAGGCCTTTTTTGTTCATTTTATATCAACATAAATTTTCTGCAGGTCGCCATAGATCTGGCCGTTCTTGTCTTCAACACGGACATTAAATATGTATGTCCATCCCTTTTTTGCAGTGCTTCCAATACGTATAGGAAGTGATATTACCTCCAGCTCGTTGTTTGGAACAGTAAACGGCCCTATTTTTTCAAAATACCATCCTCTTGCATCAACAGGGCCTGACTGCTTGTTGTCAGTGTCAACCGCCCACTGCTTTGGCTCAATATAAACTGTAAATGACTGGTCTGGGCCTGTATTTCTTATTCCAAGGCCGAAAACATGGACATCGCCTATTGACATCTCCTGATAAAAGTCAGGCAGTATGACAAAATCCTCCCCTCTCATAAGCAGCCTGTTAATCTCATCCCTTGTCCTTTCGCTTACCTGCTGCTCAAGCTCTGTTCCTCCTGTAAACATAATCCTGAATATGACAATGCCCATGAACAAAGTGACTATTGCCAGAACAAGGATTATTATGAAATTGACACTGAACTCTAAACCTCTTTTATTCATAAAGAAAAATAAAAAGAATTACTATTTAATTATTTCGTACTCCTTGACTATGAGGAACATGAATATAAGCAGAACAATTGCTCCTGCAACCATCAATAGTAGGCCGTTTGTTATATTCAGACTGAAAAGCTGATAAAGGCCAAAAGCCATTATGCCGAATCCAAGCCACAAAAACTTGTCCAGCACCAGCTTCATTATCTGGAATTCCTCATGTTGTGTAAGCCTTTTTTTTCCAACCATTTTGATTACCTCACAACCACAAGCAGCCTTATTGTCTTGTCAAATGGAACAGTTGCCTGAGGCGCCTCTACATGTATAGGCACTGAGTAGCTGTCCTTGTTTGCCCTTGGGTGTGCGCTGATAATGACTTTCATGACCTCTGTCTCGCCTGAGCCCAATGTTATTCTTGGGAATGTCTCAAGTGTAATGTCTTTGCAGTCTGAGACCGGGTCCATTGTAATGCAGCAGTTTGTTGTGTCATCGCTGTCGCCGCAGTTCAATGAGCTTTCCTGCGCGTTGTCAATTAGGAATGTTGCCTGGTCA
>JAHWHF010000038.1 GCA_019323415.1 Candidatus Woesearchaeota archaeon
AAAGGGTAAAGCTGAAATGCAAAGAAAATGACAAGCAAAGGATTATGGATGAGCTGAAAAACCATCTTCCGCATGAGGCAAAAGCAAGCTTTACTGACGGCGTAAGGCTTGAATGGGGCAACAGCTGGATTCTTATCAGGCCTTCTGGAACAGAGCCGATCATACGCTTGACTGGCGAGGGAAAGACTGAACAAGATTTAAATAGTATGATGGATTATTGGGAATCAAAAATAAAAGAGATGATATGATGCAAGCAGTTATTCTAGCGGCAGGTGAAAGCACACGTACAAGGCCTTTGACAGAGACAAAACCCAAGCCTTTGCTGACTGTTGCAAACAAGGCAATCCTTGGCCACATTCTCGACATGCTTGAAAAAAGGTGGATAAAGGACATAGTCATAATTGTCGGCCATTACAAGGAGATGATAATTGACCACTGCAAAAAATACCATCCCCAGCTTAACATGAAGTTTATTGAACAGGAAAAAAGAAACGGCACTGCAGGCGCTGTAAAGCTTGCTGAGCAGCATGTTGTTGAGGATTTTTTTGTGCTTAATGGAGATATATATTTTGATGAGACTGCGCTTGACATGCTTATGAGAAAATATGCAGACACGAAATCAACAGTTATTGCTGCAAAAAAATCTGATCATGCTGAGCTTTTTGGAAATCTGAAGGTGCAGGAGGACCTTGTCCAGGAAATTATTGAAAAGCCTGAAAAGCCTGTCACAAGCCTGATCAATGCAGGCATCTACTTGTTTACACATGACATTTTTGATTCAATAAACAAGACAAAGATGTCTCCAAGAGACGAATATGAGCTCACTGACTCTATCAACATAATGATTAATTCAGGCAAGCCTGTGAGGTATGTTAATTTTGAAGGCTATTACCAGGATGCAACATACCCATGGAGCATGCTTGACATAAACACTTATGTTCTTGGCAGGATGGAAGGCCAGGACATAAGAGGCACTATTGAGCCAGGAGCAACAATAAAAGGCCCTGTAAGGATACGCGAGGGAAGTATTGTAAAGGCAGGGTCATACATTGAAGGGCCTGTTGTTATAGGCATTAACACAGTCATAGGCCCTAACTGCTATATCAGGCCTGGAACAGCAATAGGCAACAACTGCTTTGTCGGGAACGGCTGTGAGATAAAGAATTCAATCATAATGGATAATACACACGTATCTCACCTTTGCTATGTTGGGGATTCAGTCCTTTCAGAGCATGTTAATTTTGGCGGAGGAACAATAACTGCAAACTTAAGGCATGATGGCGAGAATGTCAAATCAGATATCAAAGGAAGGCTCATCAACTCAGAAAGGCGGAAGCTCGGAGCTATTGTTGGCGAGGGAGCAAAGACAGGCGTTCATACAATAATTTATCCAGGAAGAAAGATATGGCCAAGAAAAGCAACATTGCCTGGCCAGACAGTAACAAGGGACATAATCTAAAATGTGCGGAATCTTAGGAATTGTTTCAAAAAAGCCGTTCTCAATAAAAACTGACCTGATGATGTCATTGAAAAGGCTTGAGTACAGGGGATATGACTCTGTAGGCTATGCAACAAGCAAGGGAAAAATAGTCAAAGACGTAGGCCAGATTGACAAGTTTTTGAAAAAAGCAAAAGGCAATGCAGATGTTGCAATATCACATACAAGATGGGCAACACACGGAGGTGTGACAAAAGCAAATGCACACCCTCATTCAAGCGAGAATTTCATTATTGTGCACAACGGCATAATTGAGAATTATCCTGAGCTCAAGAAAAAGCTTGCAAAAAAAGGCTATAAGCAAAAGTCACAGACAGACTCTGAGCTTATTGCGTTTTATTTTGAGGACAAGTATAAGCACCACACAAAGATTGAAACTGCAATCAGGCAGTTTTTTCATGACATTAAAGGAACTTTTGCTGTTCTTCTTATAAAAAAAGGGGACAACAAGATTTATGCTTTCAAAAGAGAGTCTCCTCTTGTCTTAGGCATTGCAAAAGACAGGTATTATCTTGCATCTGACATTTATGCATTCTCAAACAAAACAAACAAGGCAATATTTTTTGAGGATGATGAATACGCAGTTATTGAAAAGCACAGGCATATATTCTATAACAAGAATGGAAGAAAGCTTAACAAAAGATATGTTGAGTTCAGGTGGGGCCAGGCAGAGAGCAGGAAGAAGAAATACAAGCATTACATGCTCAAGGAAATACATGAAGAGCCTTATGTTGCAGAGCATCTTATTCATTCTTTGAGGACAGACCAGAAAAAGCAGCTGATAAAGCTTAAGCATTTGATTGATAAGGCTTCAAGAGTATATTTTGTTGCAGCAGGCACATCTTTCCATGCTTCGATGATAGGAAGCCATTTCCTAAACCAGTATGGTGTAAAATCTTCATGCTGGATTGCTTCTGAGTTTGATGTCCCAAAGCTTGTAAATTCAAAGACACTTATGATAGTTGTTTCGCAGAGCGGAGAGACAATGGATATTGTTGAGGCAATAAAGTTTGCAAAGCAGAAAAAGGCAAAAGTTGCCTCAATAGTAAATGTCCCTTTCTCAACAGTCCAGAGGCTTTCTGATGTCTCGATAAATTCAATGGCTGGCCAGGAGATTTGCGTTGCAGCCACAAAATCATATGTAAACCAGGCAATAATAATGCTTGCACTTGCAAAATTGTACGGCTATAAGATACATCTTGCAACAGTGCCTCATGTTTTGCAGGAAAGCTTGAGAAAAAATGAAAATTTCGCAAAAAAGATTGCAAAAAAAATCTATAAAAGGGAGCACATGTATGTTCTTGGCCGCGGACTGTGCTTTGCAGCTGCGCTTGAGATTGCATTAAAGATTAAGGAAATATCCTATATGCATGCAGAAGGCATGAGAGGGGGAGAGCTCAAGCACGGCACAATAGCTTTGATTGAAAAAGGCACTCCTGTTATCTCGCTTATTCCAAAAGGAAATGCAGAAATGAGAGGCAATGCAAAAGAAGTTGAGGCAAGAGGAGCATTATCAATTAAGATAACAGATAAGCCTGAAGGACCTTATGATTTGCATATGCCTGTAACAAAACTGGGAAAGTTTGTTCTTTATTCTGTTGTTGTAGGCCAGCTACTTGCATATTACATAGCACTCCAGAAAAAGCTGCCAATTGACAAGCCAAGAAATCTGGCAAAAAGTGTTACAGTCAAATAGCTTGAATGTTTCTTAATCAGAAATCAGCAGTATTTGTTCATATACGGCCTGTTATTTAACGGAACAACTTTTGTGAATTCATCTGCATTAATCTTGTTTATGTCAATATTGAAATTTTTGCAGAACGGTCCGAGGCATCTTTTTATTTCATTTTTGTCCCAATCAGTTAATTCTTCAATAACTGCCCCAAAGCCAAGCTGCGGCTGCTCTAGTTTTCCTTTAATAAATACAATTCCTCCATGCATTCCTGTGCCAATATAGTTCCCTGCTTTTCCCAAAACAATAATCCTTCCACCTGACATATATTCGCCAAGAAAATCCTTAACATCGCCGCCTACAACAATAACTGGAAGTTTTTCCTCAAAGCCTTTCATGCAGACTCCAACCCTGTATCCTGCATTTTCTTTTATGAAAATCT
>JAHWHF010000039.1 GCA_019323415.1 Candidatus Woesearchaeota archaeon
ACCATGTGTTTGTTATTCTCAAGCCGTTAAAGCCCTTGTAAAGGCTGCCTGAGCTTAGCTTGCCTGGCTTTAGCACAATGTTTGAAGGGTCAGGGCTTATAAGGCCTGCATTTGCTGTTGTCTTTGTTTTGTATTTTTTTGCAGTTGAAGTATTATGGAGGTATGTTTTCAGCAAGCCCTTGTCGACAACAAGCGTCCTTTGGCTTGGCATGCCCTCTGCATCAAACTTCATTGAGCCAAGCGCTCCTGGAAGTGCTGAATCATCATACAAAGTTATGTTTTCCGATGCAACCGGCTTGCCTATTTTGTTCCCAAGGAATGACCAGCCAGACTCAACTGAATGGACTGAAGCTGATGAGCCAAAATAATCAAGGAAAGATGCAAAAGGATACGGGTCTATAATCAGGTCATATTTGCCTGGCTTAAGCTTTTCTGGATTCTTTGCAAGAACTGCAATTTCTCCTGCTTTCATGCCTGCTTTTGCTGTGTTGAATCCTGCCAGTTTTGTTGCTACAAGGTTTGAATATCCTGATGCCTGGCTGTCAAGGAAAGCCCTTATTGAAAAATATATTCCTGTTGTCTTGTCCTTTACATCAACATTAGATGAAGTAAGAAGATGGACTGAATTGTTTGCAAACTCAAGCACTCCTGCGCACCTTTTCGCACCTTCTGACAATGCGCTGTTGATTCCTGACTCAACCAAGTCTATGCTCTTGTCTGACAGCCCTGCAATCTTGCTGTCATATGTCCCTTGAATGCTCTTGTATTTGAAAGGGCCTTTTGCAATGCCAAAATAATCATCCTTTGGTGCTGAAGAATCTGCAAACTTGATTATCCTTGTAACAAGCTTGTTTGCAGCAGGAACTGTGAAGTTCTCAAGCGATGTTGATACAAGCCTTTTTTTATAATTGATGAACACGCGCAGTGCTGTGTCGCACCATGTCTTTGAGACAACTATGCTGTTGTTTGCAAACTTTATCTGAGTCTTCTCAGTGCTGTGCACGCTTACAACAGTATCATCTGCTTTTTTTGAAAGCTCTTTCAGCAAATGTTTTGCTATCTCTTCAGGCTTCATCTTACCCTCAGGCCGCTCAGCCTTATTGTCGGCCCTCCCATTGAAACAGGTATTCCCTGCATTGGCTCTCCTTTTCCGCATGTGCCTGCAAAAAGCTGGACATCTTTTGCAATTGCGTTTATTGAAGAATAAAATGCAGGTGTTGTAACCTCAATAGCCGGGTTTACAACAGGCGCAGTAATTTCGCCGTTCTCTATCAGATAGGCCTCTGCGCCAACATACTTCTGGTTGTACCTCTTGTCATCAATATTCCATTCCATGAAATTTTTTATATAGATGCCCTTTTTTGTCTCGTTTATAATCTCTTCCCAGCCCCAGTCTCCCGGCTCCATGAAAGTGTTTGCCATTCTTACTATAGGCTCGCGCTCAAATGTGACTGCACGCGCAGATGCATTGCTTTTCACGCCAAGCACGCTTGCCGTCTGCCTGTTCTGCAAAAACTCGTTTATGTTTCCGTTAAGTATAAGCCTCCTTTTTCTTGCCTTTACGCCTTCATCATCATAAAGATAAAATCCTGAGCTTCCTGGAAGTGTTGGGTCTTCTGAAACATTAACAATGTCTGAGCCTATTTTTGTGCCAATCATGCCGGGCGTTACAAATGACTCTCCTGCCTGCGCAGCCTCTCTTCCAAGTATCCTGTCAGCCTCATAAGGATGGCCTGTGCTTTCATGCACAGCTATGCCGACAACTTCAGGGCCGACAACAATATCCATCTCGCCTGTTGGCGGGCTCTGGCCTTTTGCAAGGTTATTATGCAGCGCCTTTGCCTCGCTGACAACTGTCTCGTCAAGCTTCCATTCATCCAATGCCTCAAGGCCCTTTACCTGGTTGTATGAAAGGTACCTCTGCTTTGTCTTTTGCTTTTCTGCAACTGTTATGAACCAGAATGCCTCTGTCCTTGGGAATTCTGACCTTATCCTTGCGCCTTCTGAATTTACGTATAGCTTTTTTGTGTCAAGTGTTGAAAATGAAAGCTGCCTTGCAGGAACCTTGAAAGGAAGCTCAAGAAGGTTTTTGTCAATTATTTTCAAGTAAGCAATTTTCTGCTCATGCGAAATTGTATCGTGCTTCTTTTTTGGAGTTATTATAATCTTGTCCTTTGACATTTTCTCATCTGAAAATGTAATCGGCTGGGATATCAGCTTTTTTCCTGCGCGCGCAATCTTGATTGCCTTCATAACTGATTTTTTTATGTCAGACTTGTCAAAGCTGTCTGTTGATACAAAGCCAAGGCTTCCGTTGACAAGAACCCTTACTGCAAGGCCTTTCGCCTCTGAAAATGCAGCAACATCAACTGTGCTGTTCTTCAGGACAAAGCCCTCCTCGTTAAGGTTTTCAAGCCTTACTTCTGCATAATCGCAGTCACTGCATAATTTAAGGACATAATCTGCTGTTTCTTCCATGATCATTACCTTGTTATCTCTACTTTTTCTATTTCCTGCTTAAGCTTCTTGATTTTCGGCTTTTCAAACCTTTTTCTTGCAGGCTCAAGAAGCACAACTACTGCTTCTGCAATTGCTTTTTTCAGGTCAAGCGGGTGCAGGCTGCCTTTTTCAAAATCATCCTTAAGCTTAGAATAAGAATCATAGTCAATGTTGCCGCCGAATTTCTCAGGCCTTTCTAT
Source organism: Candidatus Woesearchaeota archaeon (assembly GCA_019323415.1). Lineage (GTDB taxonomy): Archaea > Nanobdellota > Nanobdellia > Woesearchaeales > WJKV01 > JAHWHF01. The sequence goes on from JAHWHF010000039.1 coordinate 2,700, forward strand.
CTTAAGCACAGCCTTTTCCCTTGCAAAAACAAGGTGCTTTGCCCAGTCAAGTATTGGGTTGAACTCGACAATCTTTGCAGGGCAGAAAGCATCATTAATTTTTTTACTTATATCATCAGTAGAATCATGTACATATACGGCAGAGCCAGGGACTGACTTGCTCATCTTCATCTCGCTCCAAAGCTCCTGCATCTGCTCCTGCGGGACAGGCCATATTTTTGGCTTCTGCAGGCCAAGTATAAGATGGCCGTGGATGGCAACAGGCTTGTATTTTTTGCCTTTATCCATCAAAGGATGGCGCTCAAGCTTTAATGCAACCTCACGCGCAATAACCTGCGCTTTTCTCTGGTCAATTCCTGCATGCGCAAGATTCACATTCTGGATAAAAATATCTGCAACCTGCATAGGCGCATACAAAAGGCCTGCCAATGGAAGCGACTCGCCCTCTTTTCTTCCCATTATTGTTACAGACCTCATTGCCCTTGCAAGAGTCATTTTTTTGGCAATCTCGATAACTGTAAGCCAGAACTCGTCATTGTTATGGTAAAGCTCGTCTCCTGTAACAAACTTAACTTTGTCAGGGTTGCCTCC
>JAHWHF010000040.1 GCA_019323415.1 Candidatus Woesearchaeota archaeon
CTTATTGAAAACATCAAGACAAAAGATATTATAATACTGGATGAGCCAACTGATGGTTTTTCATCTGCCCAGCTTGACAAGATAAGGGATGTTCTTGAGCAGATAAATGCAAAGCAGGTTATCATTGTTTCGCATGAGAGCAAGATTGAAAGCTTTGTTGAGAATATTATAAAAATCTCAAAAAATGAACACATGAGTGTTGTCAGTCCTTGCACCATGCCTTGATGCAGTCAAGCCTGCAGAAATACTTTTCATCTGCATTCTTCTTGATTTTCCAGTGAAGGTTCAGCTTGAAGTGGTCTTCATTCAAGTCAATCTTCTGGCCGCACTCTGCGCATTGAAGCTGTCTGTTCTTTAGCTTGTACGATTTCCCGTTTGTTGGTGTTTTTATCTGCTGAAACATAGTTATTCGACTTCCACCCGCGAAACAAGTTCTTTATACCTTTGCTGCAGTTTTTCGAGCTTTGCGAGTTTTGCGGGGTTAATCTGGTCTTTGTTCTTGTCCCATTGAAGAGTCCTGATATGCCTAGTTAATTCTGACATTTCTTCACGAATTTCCTTTGCAGTAAGTTTCTCAACTGGCGTAAATTCCATACTATTAACCCCCAATAAAGACTATATTGGGAGACTTTATAAATCTATTTGTTTTGCAGTATATATGTTGTTTGGGGCTGTAGTGTAGTTTGGCTATCACTGGAGCTCGGGGCTCTGTTTCGGAAAGCTTCCAACCGGAGTTCAAATCTCCGCAGCCCCATTAGTTTTTTATAGTTGCTCTTTGATATTGACGGAAATGATAAGAAAATTGACCAAAAAAGAGATGTCTGACTTTATAAAAGAGTGCGACATATGCGGCAAGGCTGCTGCTGTCTTTACATGCAGGATGTGCGGAAGGCATGTATGCGAGAACTGCTTTGATTCTAGATTGCAGGTATGCACAATATGCGCAAAAGGCAGGCAGCTATAATAAACTTTATATAAAGCGTGACTTTTACATTAATAGTGATGGGTTGATGAAGAAATTATTGCTGTTTATAATAGCATTATTGATTATAGTTAGTGCTGTTTCTGCTGAGCGTGACTTTGATGTTACTGTAACTGCTGTTGATGACAGGATATACAGGAACGAAAGCGCACAGTTCAAGGTATCTATAACAAACAACAGGGCGTTTGACTCAAAGATGACTTTTTCAGCGCCTGATGCAATAGCCTTTTGGGACATAAGCGCAGTGCCGTTGACAGATTATCCTTTGGTTTTTGTTCCTGCTGACCAGTCAAGGGATGTTTTGCTGAAGTTCAGGCCAATTTCATCACTTATGATGCCCGGCACAAAAAGGCTTGTGCTAAAGGTGACATCAGACAAAGGCGCTTCTATTGAATCAGACATAATGATACTTGTCCTTTCAGAGGACATAAGGTTTGGAAAATATTACCCAAGAGTTCTTGTTGAAGGCATGGAAGTTCCTGCACTCATCAATCCAAAACAGGAGTATTTGTTCTACTTTTTTGTTGAAAACATGAACAGCCTTAACCTTTCAGATGTTGTTCTCCAGCTTGACGGCAATGTTGTGAACAAGACAGAGCACCATTTTGCAATAGGGCCTTATGGAAAGAAAACACTTGAGGTAAGGCCTAATATTAATCCGTTTGCAACACCCGGCAAGAATTCAATATCAATAAAGATGATTGCAAATGAGGAGATTATCAAGGAATACAAAAAGGATGTTGAAGTTGAGGAAGTGTTTTTGCCTTATGATTACAAAGAGAATATACAGAAGTCATTCCTAAAGGCATGGTTCAATTATACTGTGCACAACCCTGCAAACGTGCCTCAGCCAGAGCCTGTGAAGATTGAGACAGGATATATTGACAGGCTATTTTCATCAACAAAGCCAAAAGCAACAATATACAAGGAAGGCGGGCATTTCTATTCATGGCCGGCTCTTCAGCCAGGAGAGACAATTAATGTTGTTATTGTAAGAAGCCACAGGTCATTATTGTACATTGCAATTGCTCTGGTTGTTCTGCTTATAATATATTATTATTTCAAGCCAGACCTTGTAATAAAGAAAGAGGCAATACGTGTTGTTGTCAAGGAAGGCGGATTAAGCGATTCATTGATAAGGCTGAATATCAAGAATGTTTCAGGCGTAAAGCTTGAGAATGTCCGTGTAGTTGAGACAATCCCGAACATTGCAGAGTATGTTAAAGAGGACAAGCTTGGAGTAATACCTCCAACATCAATAAGGCAGTTTGACATATCAGGCACAAAGCTTGAGTGGGTGTTTGACGAGCTTGGCCCAAGAGAGGAAAGGATACTTACTTTCAAGATGGTCTCAAAGCTGAAGGTTCTTGGCAAGTTCAGGCTAAAGGCAACTGAAGCTTCATTCATGAAAAAGGGAAAGAAGAAGACTTGCTATTCTAACACATTGACCCTTATACAGGGATAAGTTTGTAGTTGGGGAGACAGATGGTACAGCAAGAAGAGACCCAGAATTTTATTAACGAACAAAGAAAATCTTTTCCACAAGATACTTCTTTTATTATGTATGGTTCGCGCGTGCTTGGCTGCCATACTAAAAATTCAGATTATGACTGCATGGCCATTATATCAGATTTGAGGCAGTATCATGGAATGTTTGGCTATTGCCTTAACAAGTTCTGGCCTTCGTGCCATTCTTTTATGAAAGACGGGGTTGAAATTGGTTACATGACTGTCAGCAGGGACTATTTTCAAAAAGAGACAGAAGGCAGGCTTGAAAGCCTGTTGGGCAAAGAATATGTTTCTGGAAGGCTGCATAAACCTGTTCTTGTTTATAGTGAAGAAGAAGATTTTATCAATGCACGGATAAGAAATGCAAGGCTAAGAGGCGCAAGGCTGTCAGTTTTGACCATGCCAAATGAAACTTTCAGCCTGGATGAATTTGTTTACTGTATGATGAAACTCAGCTATGATATGGACATAAGGCGTGAAGATCCAAAAAAGATTCAAAAGATTCTTGATTCAGCAGGGGATGTTTTAAGAGGCATTTATTCAGAGATATTGGATGAACTGGCAGATGAAAATTTGGTTTCTAAAACTGCAGATGGTTATGTTAGATCTGTCTCTCCGGAAATGCAGGCCGGTGCTGTGAAATATGTTGCAGGCATGAAATTCAAATCAGGATTGATAAATTTGAAGCATCTGCTTACAAACAGGCGAAGTGCAGCCATAATTGTAAAAAAAATTGCCAAAAGTATCCGCTCACCACAATCTTTAAAAACAAATTAGAGTTTTCTGGCTTTAGCCCTCCTTAGTTTAGTGGCTAGAACGCTTGGCTGTAGTTCAAAGCAACACTGTTCGACTTGGCATTTTTGCCTGGGATGAAAAACAGAACAGTCACCGAGAGATCCCCGGTTCGAGTCCGGGAGGAGGGACTCATTTTTTCTTTATCAAGATTGAGAAAGAGTGTTCTAATAATCAATACCTAAAAATTCTTGGATTTTTTGTTTAAGAGTTTCATATCTTTTCTGCGTTACAGGATATGATAATACATAATCTCTTGTTGTGGCAAATTCTTTCGTTTTAGGAACTCCGGTTGGTATTCTGGTGCCTTCTGGAAATTGCATTCTTGTAAAATCCTTTTCTTCACCATCTATGCTATTAAAATAATGCGATATTTCCCTTCCATCTGGCAAAGAAGCCATTGCCCAGACTATTTCACCGCCCAAATAGTCATTTATAATCAAAGAAGTTACAGCGCATTGCCCCCATGCAGGATTTTCAGAAGACCAGTTTTCAGGATCTGAACTGGTTTCTTTTGTCCAAAAATTCTTCAATGCCAACTCGAGCTCTGATTCACTAGCGATTTTTATCCCCCAAGAATTTTTTAACTGCCTAAAACTTGTGTATTCAGTTTCAGTTTAACTTTCTTTCCCGGCTGTTGATGGTATTTGGATGCCCAAGTCAGCAGGGCCAAACCCGTATTTAAGCAGCTCCTGCAGCTTGACAACTTTTCCGTCGCCATTAGGCTTGGCCATAACTATGTACACGTCCTTGCCTGGCTCTGCAAATTCCTTGATTACCTGCCTGCATGCCCCGCATGGCTTTCCAAGCTCATCAATTGGAAGAACAGCAACAAGCGCCCTGATAAATTTGCCCTGCATGGGGTCCAAATAGCCTTCTTTTTTAGCACAAACTATGGCAGTCCTTTCAGCACAAATAGTCAAGCCATATGACGAGTTCTCAACATTGGTTCCAGTCTCAATCTTGCCTTCATTTGTAATCAAAGCAGCACCAACTTTGAATTTTGAATAAGGCGACCATGAGTTTTTTCTTGCATCAAGCGCCCTTTGAATCAGGTCATTGTACATGCGCATATTTGCAGACAATTCCC
>JAHWHF010000001.1 GCA_019323415.1 Candidatus Woesearchaeota archaeon
AATATGTTATTTACACTTCAGACAAGGCAAAAACAGTTGCAGTTCAGCAAACAGTAGCAGCAAGCGCAACTCCTGCAACATCAACTCCTGTGCATACTGTAAAATGCTACAGGTGCATGCCAACTGCAACAGGAAGCGTATGCAGCGACCCTCAGGGCTCGCAAATGTTTGACGGCAAAAACATATATGCATACTGGGGAACACTTCAGGAATCAGAGATGAGTGTGCCTACAACTGTAACAGCACAGCAGGCATGCGCTGAAAAAGCAGCATCACAATCACAGGAGAGCATACAGCAGATATGGACGCATGAGGTCATACCAAGCTATGGTCCAAGCAAATGCTGCGGAAGCGCTTTCTGCGGCAATGGCATTATTGAAAGGGATGAGGAATGCGAAAGTGATGATGACTGCGATGCAGGAAAAACATGCCAGGTATCGTGCATGTGCGCTTGATTGCAGCCACCAAAAGCTTTAAATATAACTGCTTTATAACACAGAACAAGGGGTATAGTTCTTAAAAATGACTAAAGAACAATTAAAGACAGGGACAACAACAATTGGGCTTGTCTGCAAGGACGGCATTGTGCTAGCTTCAGATATGCGAGGCACTGCTGGCTCAATGATTGTTAACAAGCATGTCAAGAAAATCCATCCTATTAATGAGGATATGGCTGTGACATGGGCAGGCTCTGTTTCAGACCTTCAGCTTCTTACAAAGCTTATCAGGGCAGAGGTTAAGCTGAAGACAATACAGACAAAGAAGAAAGTCACTGTCAAGGAAGCTGCAAACCTAATAGGCGGCTTATTGTACGGGACATTAAGGCAGATGAGCATGTTCCCGAGCATTGCACACTTCTTGCTTGCAGGCTCAGACAATTCAGGCCTGCATTTGTATGACTTGTTTCCAGACGGCTCTATAACAGAGACCGATGATTTTGTTTCATCTGGATCTGGTTCTGTTTTTGCTTATGGTGTTCTTGAATCTGAATACAAGAAAGGGATGACTTTGGAGCAGGGAATTGAACTGGCTGCAAAATGCGTAAGAACAGCATTAGAGAGAGACACAGGCTCAGGCGGCGGCGTGTTTGTTGTGACTGTGACTGACAAGGGCGTCCAGGAAAAAGTTTTTAAAAAGATCAAAAACCAACTCGAATAAATATGAATTTCTGAGAAAGAAAGAATGGCAAATATAATAAAAGAAATTTTAGCAATGTTGCCAGAGGAAAAGATTGCCTCTGCTGCCTTTGAAGGCGCGAACATTGTTCTGTATACAAAGGATAAAGAATATTTTTTAGATAATCAGGGAACTATAAAGAAGGCTGTTGATGAGTTCAAGAAAAGGATAGAGCTTAGGCCTGACCCAAGCATATGCCTTGACCAGGACAAGACAAAGGAGATTATAAAGAAACTGCTGCCTGAAGAAACAGGGCTTACACAGATCATATTTGACGCGCAGAGAAGCCAGGTTATAATTGAGGTTGAAAAGCCAGGGCTTGCAATAGGCAAGAAAGGCGCTCTGCTTTCAGACATTAGGGAAAAGACATTCTGGGTTCCTGAGATAAGAAGGACGCCTGCTCTGAAATGCGAGCTAATAGACAACATCAGGGGCGTTCTTTACGAGAATAATGATTACAGGAGAAAATTCCTTGACAAAGTCGGCCACAGGATTTATGACGGCTGGCTTAGGGGAAAGAAAGAGGAATGGATAAGGGTCAGCTATCTTGGAGGAGGAAGGCAGGTCGGAAGGTCATGCATACTTCTTCAGACGCCTGAGTCAAGGGTTCTTGTTGACTGCGGGCTTGATGTTGCAGCTTCTGACCAGGAGGCATACCCATACCTTGAGACTCCTGAGTTCAGGATAGATGAGCTTGACGCTGTCATAATAACACACTCGCACCTTGACCACTGCGGTGTTGTTCCTTTGCTTTTCAAATACGGATACAGGGGGCCTGTTTACTGCACAAAGCCTACAAGGGATGTAATGGCATTGCTGCAGCTTGACTTTGTAAAAATACAGAGGGCAGAGGGAAAAGACCCTATTTACACTTCAGAGGAAATAAAGGAAATGGTCAAGCACACAATAACACTTGACTTTGAGGAGGTTTCTGACATAACGCCTGATGTAAGGATTACATTGTACAATGCAGGGCATATACTTGGCTCAAGCATGATACATATGCATGTCGGCAACGGGCTGCATAACATACTTTATACAGGAGATATGAAATTTGTAAAGACACAGCTTCTTGAGCCTGCTGCAACAAAATTCCCAAGGCTTGAGACATTGATGATGGAGGGCACATACGGAGGCCCTGAAAATGTCCTGCCTACAAGGGAAGAGTCTGAGAAAGAGTTTGCAGGCATTGTTGTTGACACATTAAAGAAAGGAGGCAAAGTCCTTCTCCCTGTACTTGGCTCAGGAAGGGCGCAGGAAATACTTTTGATTCTTAACAGCATGATTGAGAAAAAGATAATGGAAGAGGTCCCCATCTATATAGACGGAATGGTATGGGATATTACAGCAATACACACGGCATATCCTGAATTCCTGAATTCTGATGTTAAAAAGAAAATATTCCACAAGGACAACAACCCGTTCCTGAAGGAATTCTTCAAAAGGGTTGGCTCGCAAAAAGAAAGGCAGCAGATTATTGAAGATGAAGGCCCGTGCGTTATAATAGCAACATCAGGCATGCTTGTTGGCGGCGCCTCAGTTGAATACCTTAAAGGAATTGCAGGCAACAAGAACAATACAATGATATTCACATGCTATCTTGGCACAGGAAGCCTTGCAGCACGAATAAATGCAGGAGAAAGGGAGATCGGGTTTAATGAAGGCAACGGCAAAGTGGGTGTAACAAAAATCAACATGGGCATTCACAAGATAGAGGGATTCTCAGGCCACGCAGGCCATGACGAGCTCATGAACTTTGTAGGCAAATGCAACCCAAGGCCAAGAAAGGTCATACTTAACCACGGCGAATCAAGAAGGTGCCTGAACCTTGCAAGCGCTTTGCACAAAAAGTACAGGATAGAGACAGCTGCTCCAAGGAATTTGGAGAGCATAAGGCTGAAATAAAGGGGTTCTTGTGGGCATAATTATCCCACACAAGTTAATATACATATTCAAGCTACTATAATATAGGTGAAATCAAAATGAAACGACAAGATTATTTCCAAAGGCCTGAACTGGTCAGGCAAATCATAGGCGAAAGAACAGTGTATACTCCGGCAAAAGAAAGCCTGGTTGACGCAATAGAAGGCTTAAAGAAAAATGAAGCAGTTGTTATAGATTATGCACTTGTTCCTGAGCAGTACAGGGATGAGACACATTTCCTTAAAAGAGGAGACCAGGTCAACCTGAAAAGGTATGAGACTATTGATGATGCTATAAATGACGCAAAGCCAATGTGGAGGCTAAGGAAAGAGGCTTTCCAGAACATTGGAGACAAAGAATACTGCGGCTATGGCTTCTGGGGCATAAGGAAAAGGGAGCACAAGAAAGTGCATCTTGTTGACTGCATTAAAGGCGCAAAGCTTCTTGCATTCTCAATAAAGTCAGACAAGCAGAAAGACCAGATTAATGTAAGGAAATACGAGGCAGCTTATGCTGGAAAGCAGAGAGGGGGCAAATACCTTGTTGAAGTCCCATCAATGACTGAAGACAAGAAGTATCTTGTTGACCTTGAAAATGTGCCTTTCACAAGAAAAAGAAACAAATATTCAATAATTTTTGACTTGAGCACAAGGCACGGCTGCGAGGCATTTATTGCAAACGCATTCCATTACAGGTATTCAGGCTCAGAGCTTGCATTCTGCCCTCATGTAATTGCAGCATATCATAAACTGGCAAAAGAAGAATGGGAAAAAGGCAACAAGACTCCAATGGAGGTAAATCCTTTTGCAATACCAACAAAAGATACTGTTGACTTTTACAACAAGCTGACAAGCCAGGTAATGGTAAAAGAATCTTACAAAGATGATGAAGGCAAAGAAAGGACTAAGAAAAGGCCATTGAACAAGGCTGAAAAAGAAATTTTGCTCTGGAAAAGGGTTGCAAAGAAAGGAGCAATGGCTACTTTTTTCAGCACCTCAAAGATTGATACCTACGAATGGTGAGCTCAGGCTCTTCATGAACAAGCTCGGCAGCAATAGCCTCTATTTCAGAAGGAGTTAATGTGCTGCCATTATCTTTTGCTTCTTCTTGTATTCTTCTTTTTAGCTCATATTCTTCCTGCATGCGCTCGTAGAACATCTATCTCATCAGCTCCAAAAGAATATCCTTTAGCTCGCCTTCGCATTTATCCAAGTCTTGAGTCATATAATCAAGATTATTCTCATCAAACTCCCCTCTTTCAAAATGGCAGACCATTTTCTTTCCTTCAAGAAGATATTTGACTTCAATTGGCTCGCTTTCTGCTACTTTTGTTATTTCTCTTGTAACAGAGCATCCTCTTGCCTTGTTCGTTACAACAGAGCCTCCTGTTATTTCCTGGTCATAGTTTGAATAAAGGCAGTTCTGCGACAATGCAACAAATGTTTTCTCTGTTGTTGCAAATACGCCCTGGACAAAATATATTGAGAACAATATTGTGAGTATAAGCAATGTTGCCAATGAAACTTTAAGCACAGTCATTTTTCTTCTTGGATAAGCCTGCGGATGATGTATAGGCCTTGAGTCCTGCCTTGAAAGAACAGCAAGCTCCAACGGCACCTTAAGAGCTGAGAATACTGTTGACAAAAAGTGTTTTACTGGCTTGAAAAATTCAGCCTGCTGTTTTCTTGCCTGCTGCTTTTCAATTTTTTCAGCAATCCTGTCAACCTTGAGCTTCTCAGGCTGGACAAGCAAAGGGTCGTGGTCAACTGTCTGCCTTTTTGCAACAGCCTTTGCCAGCTTTTTTACAGGATGCTCGCTTTTAGAATATGATTTTGACTTGAGCAATGCAATATCTTTCTGCAAGGCCTTGTTTCTTTTCCTTATTTCTTTTTCAAGCTGGTCTAATTGAGATTTCTTCATTTTATTGTATTCTTACTGCGGTTGTACATCCGCCTGTGCTTGAAACTGAAACACCAGCAACTGCTGCTGTGCATGCATTAGAATATGTTTTTTTATCGCATCCGCATACAGGTTCATACACTGTTGGGCAGATTTCTGGTCTTGGTATGCAAATTCCTGGCAATTCACATCCATCTTTTTTATAGCAGAACTGTGATGCTGCTGAACAATCTGCATTAATATTGCACTTTTCTTGAACACATATTGGAGTTAATTCACAGCCGTTCTCATCATACTGTGGAACTATTGTTCCTAATGTGCAGAAGCCTGGTGCAGGTGCTGCTACTTTTGGGCATATGACGCATGTTGGCGCTATTGGGCAGCCATATTCATCATATTGAGCAACTGTCTTGCCGTCTGTGCAGAAGCCTGGTGCAGGTGCTGCAACTTGAGGGCAATATACACATTTTGGCGCCAGTACACAGCCGTTCTCATCATACTGTGAAACTACAATTCCGCCTGTGCAAAAACCTGGTGCTGGCGCAGCTATTAATGGGCATTCAAACCATTCAGGGCCTGCAAAGCATCCTCCAGTATATCGCAATAAACTTGGAACATAATAACAATTCTGTGAACCTAAAGACTTACACTCTGTCTCGTCGCATGTATTGAAAAAGCCTTTGCCGCAGTCTGAACAGCATTGGCCTTTGTATGCAACATCAATTCGCGCCAATGCTGCTGAGCATGCATTATCATAAGTTTTTCCATCTGTTCCGCAAACAGGCTCAAGCAATGTTGGGCAGATTTGAGGCTGTGGAACACATGTTCCAGCATCGCAAATCATTCCAGCTGCGCAGTCTGCATTTGATGTGCATCTTGGCTTTTCACATATAGGCGCTAGTACACAGCCATTTTCATCATACTGTGGAACTATTGTTCCGTCTGTGCAGAAGCCTGGGGCTGGTGCTGCTACTTTTGGGCAAATCACACATTTTGGCGTCAATGGGCAGCCATATTTATCATATTGCGGAACTATCTTTCCATCTGGTGGGCAGGTAATTCTTACAGGAGGTAGTGCTGCACATTTAACACATAAAGGTTCAATCTCACAGCCGTTAAGGTCATACTGGGGAACTATCTTTCCGTCAGTGCAGAAGCCTGGTGCTGGTGCTGCTATTAATGGGCATTCACGAGTTAAATCACATGGTCCTGGCCTTAATATTGAAACTCTTGCAGCTGCTGCAAAGCATGCATTTGAATATGTTATTCCATCACATCCGCAAGCTGGGTTTGACTCTCTTGGGCATGCATCAGGAACAGCAGTGCAAACTCCCGGACCTTCTTCACAACCATCTATTTTGCAGTATTCACTTGCTGCTGGACAGTCTGCATCAGTGTAGCATCGGGCTTCTTGCGAGCATGTTTCATATCTTAACAAAGTATAGGCTCCGCCTTCGACTGTATAATACCATCCTTCTG
>JAHWHF010000041.1 GCA_019323415.1 Candidatus Woesearchaeota archaeon
CATAATATAAGCACCCCCCGTTTATAAATGATAAGACCGCTCATTTATAAAGGTTTTGTTTATAAAGGAAATCACGAAGGAAAACAGTTATTTTCTATATGGAAAATAAAGAAAGCAAAGGTTTATAAATCTATTATGAATTCTGTTTCATATGAAATGCAATTCATATAATTTGTTTTTTGAGACAATATCCTCTCCTTTAAGGATAAGGATACTTGAAGCTTTGCTGAAAAAGCCGATGTGTGTTAATGAGATTTGCGAAGAGCTCGGCGAAGAGCAGAGCAAGATTTCGCATAATCTTAAGAAATTGTCAGACTGCCACTTCATAAACGCAGAGCAGGCTGGCAAGAAAAGGGTATATTCGCTGAATGCAGATACAATTGTTCCGCTGATGAGGCTTGTTGAACAGCATGTCAGCAAATTCTGCACAGGAGAATGCATGAAAAATTCAAAACTAAAAAACCAAAAAGGTGAAAACAATGGCTAAACTAGTATATCTGGATAATGCTGCAACAACAAAGGTTGACCAAAGCGTGATTGATGCAATGAATGTGTACCATAATGAGAAATACGGCAATGCAAGCTCAACACATGCAAAAGGAAGGGAAGCCAAAATGGCAATGGAAGAAGCAAGGCATGTCATTGCAAAGTCAATTGGCGCAAAAGATGAAGAGATTATTTTCACTTCAGGAGGAACAGAGTCAAATAATTTTGCATTAAAGTCGGCTGCATTTTCAAACAAGGACAAAGGCAACCACATAATAACAACAAAGATAGAGCATGACTGCGTCCTGAATGCATGCAAATGGCTTGAAACACAAGGTTTCAAAGTTACATATTTGGATGTTGACAAAGAAGGATTTGTAAGTGCAGATGCTCTTGAGAAAGCAATAACGCCGAAAACAATAATTGTTTCAATAATACACGGCAACAATGAGATTGGAACAATACAGGATTTGAAAGAGCTGGGCGCTGTTTGCAGAAAGCATAATGTATATTTTCATACAGATGCATGCCAGAGCTATACAAAAACAGACATCAATGTTAAGAAGCAAAATATTGACCTTGTAACATTGAATGCACACAAGATTCATGGGCCAAAAGGTGTTGGCGCACTTTATATTAGAAAAGGGACAAAAATTGGCGTCTGGCAGCACGGTGGAGGGCATGAATTTGGCCTGAGAAGCGGTACAGAGAATATTCCCGGCATAATGGGGTTTGCAAAGTCTGTGAAAAATGCAAAATCAAAATATGTCAAGCAAATGTCAAAGCTAAGGGATAAATTGATTGAAGGCGTGCTTAAGATACCAGACACAACACTCAATGGCCCGGCAGGCAGCAAAAGGCTTTGCAATAACACGAACTTTTCATTCAAATATATTGAAGGCGAGGCAATAGGCGGATATCTTGATGCAAAAGGCGTGTGCAGCTCAACAGGATCTGCATGCAGCTCGCACTCGCTTGAGCCAAGCCATGTTCTTATGGCACTTGGCCTGAAAATAGAAGATGCGCACGGCAGCCTAAGGCTCAGCCTAAGCAAATACAATACAGAAGAAGAGATAGATTATGTCCTTGAGCAGCTTCCAAAGATAGTTGCAAGCTTAAGAAAAATATCTCCATTTACAAAATGAAAAAAAAATTAAAATCAATGTACACAGACGAAGTATTGAAGCATTTTCATGATCCTGCCAATGCAGGCGAGATTGAAAATGCAGATGCTGTTGCAGAAGTCGGCAATATGAAATGCGGCGATGTGATGCGCATATCAATTAAAGTAAAAGAAAACAGGATTGAGGACATAAAGTTCAAGACATACGGCTGTGCAGCAGCTATAGCCGCATCAGACATGGTCTGCGATTTTGTAAAAGGCAAGACACTTGAAGAAGCTGAGAATGTGACGCATAAACAGGTTGCAGATGCGCTTGGCGGCCTGCCTGCAATAAAAATGCACTGCTCAAGCCTTGCAATAGCAGCTCTCAAGAAAGCTATCCAAGAGTACAGGAAGAAAAAATGATTCTAGTTAGGTATGGGGAAATTGCATTAAAAGGAGGCAATAGGGGATTGTTTGAGAGAAAGCTGGTTGAAAACATAAGGCTAATGCTTTCACGCGAGAATATTGATGCAAAAGTCGAGAGAACGCAGGGAAGGATACTTGTTGATGCAGACTCATCTGCAATTCCCGTGCTGCAAAGGGTTTTTGGCATTGTGTCTGTTTCAGATGCAGTTGAAGTTGAGCTTGACTTCGGCAAGATTAAAGAAAAGGCGGTAGAAATCATCAAGGAGAGCAATGCAAAAACATTCAGGATATCTGCGCGCAGGCTTGTGAAAAACCTTGAGCCTTCGCAGGACATTAATATCAAGCTTGGTGCATATATTGTTGAAAAACTCGGGCTGAAAGTAAGCCTTAAAGAAGCAGATGTTGATTTGCAGATAGATATAATTGACAAAGCATATTTGTTTACAGATGTAGTGCAGTGCCTTGGCGGGCTGCCTTATGGAATTGAAGGAAGCGTTGTTCTTCTTGTTGATGATGCAAAAGCAAGCATGCAGTCAGGCTTCCTTATAATGAAAAGGGGCTGCGACATTATTCCTGTTGCACTAAAGGAATTTGACATAAGCCTGCTTCAAACATATTGCCCAAAAAATCTTGAGCTTAAGATTCTGGACAAAGACGAGATTGTAAAGTTTGCATCAGAAAACAATGCAAAGGCAATAGTCACATCTGAAACAATAGACAGCCTTCATTATAATTTTGATTTTCCGACATTAAGGCCCTTGATAGGCATCTTATCCTCTTAGAATTGAAATATATTGGCAAGTCCTGCATACTTTTTTTCTTGCAGGTTCCCCGCATGCACTACAGTAGTTTAGCTCGCCTTCTGCATTGTATTTTTTTGCAATTTTTGGGCAGATCTTTGTTAGGAAATATTTTGCAATATTCATTTTTATGTTCGGATACTTTTTTTCAAGGACAGTAAGCTCTTTCCTAAAATCCCTTCTGAACGCATTCACGGCGCACGGGCAGGGGTCATACTGAACAGGAAAGTTGTGCAGCATTGAATATCTCCTTATTTCATCATTTGTGCAGAAATATAATGGTTTGATTCTCTGGACAAATTTGTTGTCAGATATCCTTCCAGGCATCGGGCCTTCTCCAACCAACAACTTAAGGTTGTTTTTGAACATATTCATCAGGATGGTCTCAACTTGGTCATCAAGGTTATGTCCTGTTGCAAGTTTTTTACCTTTTAGCTGCCTTGACTTCTTGTTCATTATCCATCTTTTGATAACACCACATATTGCGCAGTTATGAAGCTTGATTTTTGACTGCACACCTGAACGTATGTAGCACATCGAACTGCCAAATTCATCTCTCATATTCGCAACATGAAGCTTAATCTTATTATCTTTGCAGAACTTTTTGACATTCTCAAGATTTTTTTCAGACCATTTGCCAATAAGCAAATCAATTATGAATGCTTCAACATCATAGCCGAACTTTTTGAGCAGAAATAACGTTGTTGTTGAGTCTTTCCCCCCTGAACATGCAACTATTATTTTCTCTTTTTTTGTCGCAAGCCCATATTTGTCAATAGTGTCTTTTACTTTCTTTTCAAAGCATTTGATGAATTTTTTGTCATCCATGCCTTGGTGGGGAAAGGCTTGTCTTTTAAACCTTGCTTAAATTTTATAAATGCCCGCCCTAACCATGTTTAATGAAATGCGCAGCTCGCC
This sequence comes from Candidatus Woesearchaeota archaeon, assembly GCA_019323415.1. Lineage (GTDB taxonomy): Archaea > Nanobdellota > Nanobdellia > Woesearchaeales > WJKV01 > JAHWHF01. Next base: position 3,736 of record JAHWHF010000041.1, read on the forward strand.
AGATAACAGAAAAGCTAAAGATGTAAAGCTTCTTCAAGTTATACTTGTTGTTTGCATACCTATATTTTTGATATTCCTTCCTTTCAGGATTCTTGTTTTTAATGAAGCATATTACAATTTTGAGTTTGGGCAGCTTGATGTTTACAGCGATGCTCCTGAAGCTGATGCAGTGCTTGTTAAGCTTTTCAGGTACATGCGCCATGGCGAGCCAGAAGTTGAAGAATTCAATGAAAGAGAGAATTCACATCTTATTGATGTAAAAAGAATATTTGACTATATTTTCATATTGTTTTCAGTTTCATTCTTTGTTTCAATAATAGCATCATACGCACTTATCAAAAAAGACAAAAAAGCATTCTATAGGTCTTTGTTTATTGCATCAATTGTTCCTTTGGCATTAGCTGTGCTGCTTATGGTCTTCCTTAAGCTTAACTTTTCATGGTCATTTGACATATTCCATAGGGCTTTCTTTGCACCAGGAACATACACATTCAACCCAGACACAGAGATGCTAAAAGCAATGTTTCCCAATGCTTTTTTCGAGCATTTTGCGTTTTATTCAATGCTTGCAACAACAATGCTTTCAATGCTTGGCCTTCTTGCCAGCAGGCTGCTGGCTAAATACAGTATATGAGTTAAAGTTTTATACTACTTCATTCTAGGGCATTGCCAGAGGCACGAATAATGCAGGACATTGTGTTTATAGAAAGTAATGAACAAGAATTTGTTGAGATGGCAAAGAGATTGGGCTATTCGGAGCTCTGCTTTGTTGGAAAAAACCAAAAACAGGCATCAGATGGTGCTGCTGATGCAAATCTGAAGATAAAATCTGCAGCAATATGCACAAAAAGGATTGAAAAGGCAGATGTTGTTCTTCTCAACTCAAACAACAGGTCTTTGATAAAGAAAAGGCCTGACTATGTTTTTGGAATAGAGGGTAAAAGAGACTCAATGCATAAAAGGGATTCTGGGCTTGATGTTGCAACTGTGAAAGAAATGAAGCAGTTTGGCGTTGGCTATGCAATAAATTTTTCAGAAATATTGGATTCAGATGACAGGGAAGGCCTTCTTGGCAGGATAATGCAGAACATTATGCTATGCAAAAAGTATAAAGTGCCAATAAAAATATTTTCTTTTGCAAAACAGCCTCTTGAAATGAGGAATCTTGAAGATTTGAAGGCATTTGCGCGCGTTCTTGGATTTGTACTGAAATAAATCAATAATCTTTATATACCAAGTTTATATAAATTCATGAAGAATGAAAAAAGAGGCAACAATTTTGTTAGCTGTCTTTCTGTTTTTAATTAGTTTTGCTTCTGTTTCAGCTGAGCTTGGACCTGTTGAAGAGTTTGGCAAGACAGGATGGGAAGAGTCTGTGCTTCTTCCAAATGGCTATATTGCATACATGGTTGAGGCAGGTGTTGATGACGGTGGCTTGAACGAAATTTGCCTGCAGGTAAGGCCTTTGCGCGGCTGTTATCTTTCAGGCGACCCTGTTTATGACAACAGCGGCGGAGGCAAAATTGATACAAGTTCCACTGCACCAGATGGTTATGTTATAACAGGCGTTGGCTTTCAGGATGGCAGCACAGACCCTGACACGGGGAGCGTATATGCAAGAAGATTTATTTCTGAATGCAAATTGGGCGAGGCTGAAACTATCGGTAGTATCAGTAAGTGCAGAGGCGACATATGGGTTACAGCACCAAATGGATATGTTGTTGTTGGCGTCACAGCACGTGCAAGCCCTGGAAACTTTAACAGGCTGAGGATATGGGGAAAACAATATGCACTTGACAACAGGGATGAATCTGAAGAATTCTGTGAATATGATGGTTATCTTTGGGGAAATGTCGATGATAACATATTGTCATGGGACGACAACTGCTGCGGAGATGATGTGCCTGATGACGAAGAAATGATTGAGACATATGAGTTTTTTTGCGAAGGCGACCCATTCAACACTGTTGATTCAGGATGCCATATGGGAAGGTTTACAGGCGATGAAAGCAAAAGGGCTTTTGGCGTTGAGCTTGTGCACCAGAAAGCAGGAAAGAATTTTGGCTGCTGCGGCGATGATTATGGCGATGAGGGGCTTATATTTACAGATGTTGCAGGCGAAAGCTTTGTGTGCGACCAGATTGATACTGAGATGGCATGGAGAGGAATACAGCACCAGTACATGAACGGCTTTGAGTCTATAACCCCGTACAATAATGTCGGGGCAATTTATCATATTAACACATCAGTTGGAATGCTGCAGCCTGAAAATGTAAACGGCTCTGTTAATGAATTGTATGATGTTGTTGGCACAGAGCAGAGAAAATGGCTTGTGTGTGATGCAGACTCAAGCTTGAGTTATTTGGAATTCCCAATAGGCACTAGCCTTGTTAATGCATCTTTGTTCTATGCTCCTGATGGAGTATTCAGGACTCCTTGTGTAGACGGCTCTGAAGTTGACTGCCAGCAGATAGGATTGAATGATTATATGTGTTATCCTGACGGAAGAAATGAATCTATTTTTGAATGTGTTTACCAGCAGACTTCATTAAGCCTTGACGAAAGACAGGGGGATTATGTTGGAAAAATTGTTCCAGAAGTATTTTCTCCAACACTTGAGGAATTCAACAGGGTTAATGAGCCAGGCTGTAATGCTGACTTCTGCACAAGGCTGCTTCAGGGAGGAGAACTATCAACAATAAGGCCTCCAAGCAGGTTAAGCAACTGGCTGCATTATGATTACTTTACATTCAACATATGGTTTGACGATCCAGAGAATCTAAACAATCTTGATATTTCAATTGATACTTTCGGCCCTATCTGGTCAGCCACTTTATCAGATTACATGATTGGCTTACCAAAGAATGGCTGGTACAGGGTCATGATTCCTCTTGATGATCATGAGCTGTTGAATAGGATGATGTTAATGGTGCGCTCAATAAGCATAAAAGCAACAGCTGATGTCGGCTTAGTCAAATTCTCAGATTTCTCTCTTTACGGCGGAGCAAGAAGCATGTACTGCGGACGGAAAGACGGAAATGAAGAGGCTGAATGGAGAAGTGACTTGGATACAGACACAACATCAAACGGCCTTGCGTGCAATGCCCAGAAAACAACAGACTGGACAGGCAATTATTGCTGCGGCGATGATTATACTTTGACAAATGATGAACTAGGATATAACTCAGAATTCTACAGGGATGCTGATGCAAACTGCTGGGACGGGCTTAAGGTTGGAAATGACGGCCAGCTTGTGAACATTTCAAACAGAAGGCCTATACTGAGCTTTGAAGACAAGTTCTACGGCTGCTTTGCAACAGAATTGTTTGATATTAAGGACACTTTGACAGGAGAGCAGATTGTCAATGGCACAGATGTATGCGGAAGCTTTGGCTCTTATTACTGCAGCAACTTTGCGCAGGGATGGAGCAGCCTTGGATATTTGGCAGACGGAGTATTTGTTGCTCCTGCAAACAGGACAGAGCTTGTTGTTGACCCATATGAACTTACAGCAGACTGCTGTGCACCAGGAGATTGCTGGAACGGAACAACATGCCTTGCAAACCAGGCTGGAAAAACAAATGTGCTTCCATACGGGTTTCAGCAGACTTCTGCAATAACTCCAGAGACAAGCGCAAATTATTCAGGATTCAGGTGCATAAACGGCGAATGGGAAAATTCAACAATAAAATGGGACTGGTTTGACCAGAACTGGGGCTACTGCCCTGATGACCAGGAATGCTTAATCAACAGGACAACATGCGTTGCTTCAGGATGGTACAGCACCAACCCTAATTTTGGAGGAAGGGACACGTCAGACATTTACTGCAGGAACGGCACATGGATAACAAGGACAAGGATGCTGGCGCAGACAATGCTAGATATTGAAGATAATAATTTTGTCCTAGACTGCGGGCCATACCAGAAAGTTATCAATGCATGGTGGGCTTCACAGTTCAGGCCTACAAACTCTTTTGAGAACATTGCAAGCGATGTTGAGCTGAACAACCTTTGCATATTGTCATACGGAAACAATGTTGTTGTAGGAACAACATTCAATGCAGATGCAGGCCAGCAGCTTACAAATGTTC